>JBEANV010000112.1:0-3986 GCA_041165285.1 Pseudomonadota bacterium
GCACGTTCGCGGCTCAGGTGTCGGTGTCGTCGAAGGCTTCGGGGCGTTGCAGTGCCGAGTAGCCGCGCCGGTGGTTCTGCCAAGCGACCTGCACCGCCCGGATCGCCATGAGCGCGAAGCCCGCGCAGGCCAGCCAGTACAGGATCGCCTTGCTCCACGGCACGGTGGTCATCGGCTCGTCGCCCACCGCCAGCGTGTAGCGCGCCACCAGCCAGGTGGCGTAGCCGTAGAACAGCACGCAGGCGACATCCACCGCGCCGGACAGCACCCGACCTGCCCCGGCGCCGAGGTAGCGGTAGAGGAAGTTCACCTGGATGTGCCGCATCCGCCGCACGCACGCCGCTGCGCCGATGAAGACGATCGGGATCAGGCAGTACACCGCCAGCTCCTCGGTCCACGCGAACGAGTCGTTGAGCACGTAGCGGGTGAAGAACTGCAGGAACACCAGCAGCGTCATGGTCCAGAAGAAGACCAGGCAGACCCAGTCCTCCACCGAGTACCCCGAAAGGTCCACGGCGGCGGCCTGCGCGTCGGCTTCGGCGAAGCTGGCGACGATGGCCTCGGGAGCCTCGGCGCCGGTGTGCAGGCCGGAGGTCATTTCACCGCCTGGATGCGCTCCCAGTCGGCCTTCTGGTAGCCGAACTGCTCGAAGGGCACGTTCTTCAGCACCGTGTCGCGGAACTCGGCGGTGTTGACCTCGTTGACGGCGATGCCCTTGCTGCGGAACACGGCGGCCAGTTCACGCTCGCGGCCGGCGACTTCCTGCGTGGCCTTGCCGGCGGCTTCCAGCATCACGTCGGTGAAGAGCTTGCGGTCGGCTTCCGAGAGCTTCTTCCACACGCCGCCCGCCACCACGGTGTTGAGGTGGTCAACGATGTGGCCGGTCAGCACGATGTGCTTCTGGACTTCGAAGAACTTCTTGGCCTCGATGGTGGGCAGCGGGTTTTCCTGCGCCTCGACGGTGCCGTTCTGCAGGGCCAGATACACCTCGGCGAAGGCGATCGGCGTGGTGTTCGCCCCGCAGGCACGCGGCATCGCCAGGTACGCCGGCACGTCCGGCACGCGCATCTTCAGGCCCTTCATGTCAGCGCATTTGGTGATGGCGCGGTTGCTGGTGGTGTGGCGGGTGCCGTAGTAGGTGGTGGCGACGATCTCGTTGCCGGTCTTCTGCTCGTAGCCAGCGGTGAGTTCCTTGTAGATGTCGCTGCGGGTGTAGGCCAGCAGGTGCTCGGGGCCGCGGAAGGTGTAGGGGTAGTAGGTGACGCCGATGCGCGGGAACGCCTTGGCCGCGAAGCTGGAGCCGGAGATGATGATGTCCACCGTGCCGAGCGACAGACCCTGGTTGATGTCGTTTTCCTTGCCGAGCTGCGAGGCGGGGTAGACATCGATCTGGTAGCGGCCGTCGCTGCGCTTCTTGATCTCGTCGGCCGCCCAGACCGACCACTTGTGGAAGGCTTCCGAGGTCTCGTAGACGTGCGCCCACTTGAGCTTGGTCTGCGCAGCGGCGGGCGCTGCGGCCAGCAGGCCGGCGGTCACGGCAAAGGCCAGCGGGCCGAGGAGTTTGGTCAGCGTCATCGTTGTCTCCGGTTGTCGGTGTAGGGATCGGGGATCGGGGATCAGTTGTCGGGCACCAGCAGCACCTTGGTGCTGGCGTTGCGGTCGAGCGCGAGGTCGAAGGCTTCCTTGGAGCGGCTGAGCGGTATCTGCGCCGTGATCAGCGGACGCACATCGACGCGCCGGCTGCGCAGCGCCTGCACCGCCCAGTCGAAGGCCCGGTCGGCCCGGAAGGCGCCGACGTAGTCCAGCTCGCGGGCCATCAGCGTGTTGGCGGGAAAAGGCATGTCGTTCGGCAGCGTGCCGACCTGCACGATGCGCGCCCCGCGGCGGGTGACGGCCAAGCAGTTGGCCAGCGCGGCGGGGTGACCGGCCGCCTCGATGGCCACGTCCACCCGGTCGCGCCAGACCAGCAGCTCGTCGTCCGAGCCGACGGCCACGTCGGCGCCCACGGTCAGTGCCAGCGCACGGGCACGCGGCGTGGGATCGCTGGCGAGGATGGCCTGCGCGCCGGCCAGCCGGGCGGCCATCACCGCCATGCAGCCGATGGTGCCCGCGCCCGTGACCAGCACCGTGGCCCCGAGCAGCGAGCCGGCGCGGTGGACGGCGTGGAAACCGATGGACAGCGGCTCGGCGCAGGCGATCTCGCCAAGGCTGATGTCCTCCTCGATCGGCGTGAGCTGCTGTTCGCCGATCAGGAAACGCTCGCGAAACAGGCCCGGCCGGTGCGGAAAGATCGCCGCGCTGCCCAGGAACACCATGTGGTCGCAGAGGTTGGCCCGCCCGGCGCGGCAGGCGCGGCACTGTCCGCAGGGGTGCGACGGGTTGATGGCGACGTGCTGGCCGGGCCGCACGCGCTGCACGCCTTCCCCGACCGCCTCGACGACCCCCGACGCTTCATGGCCAGGCACGAACGGCGCGCGGATGGCGAAGGCGCCGATGCGTCCGTGCTGGTAGTAGTGCAGGTCGGAGCCGCAGATGCCCCCGGCGCCGAGCCGCACACGGACTTCGCCGGGGCCGGGATCGCCCACGGGGTGCGCATCGACGCGCAGGTCCATCGGCGCGTGCAGGGTACAGGCGAAGGTCATGGGGTGGTTCCAGCGGATTTCAGGAAGTCAGGGACGGGCCAGCAGCGTCTCGGCGGCGGCGCTGTCCGTCGGCCAGACATCGGCGAAGCGGTCGTGCGAGTGGCCGAGGTGGATGTGCATCGCCTGCCGAGCGGCGGCGGGGTCGCGGGCGGCGATGGCGTCGAGCACGGCCTGGTGCTCCTGCACCGCGGCACGCCAAGTGCGTTCACGCTCGAAGTGGGTGCCGAACCGCTTGAACAGTGCGCCGTAACGCTCGTCGAAGAGCTGCGTCACGACGCTCAACAGCACGCTGTTGTCGCTGGCCTGGGCGATGCGCAGGTGGAAGTCGCGGTCGCCGCTGATCGGCATCACGGCCCGGTCGATGTCGTCGCGCATGCTGCGCAGCGCGGCGGCCAGGCCGTCGATCAGGGCTGGATGGGCCACGCCCGCCGCGGTGGCCGCCAGCTCGCTCTCCAGCACCTGGCGGGCGCGGATGGTTTCCAGCGGACCGTGGCCACTCTCGACACGGCGGCTCGACTCGCGGGCCACCACGAAGATGCCGGCGCTCATGCGCACCTCGATCAGCCCCTCGACCTCCAGCGCGATCAGCGCCTCGCGCACCGACGGCCGCGACACGCCCAGCTTCTGCGCCAGATCACGCTCGGTGGGCAGCTTGGCGCCGACCGGAAATTCGCCGCGCTGGATGTGCTGGCGCAACTGGTCGGCGATCTGGCGGTACAGGCGGCGGGGTTCGATGGGCTGGAACGGCATGGCGATGGATTCGGTCTTTTGGTAAATTGGTCTTACCAATTGGCCGAAATTTAACCCCATGGCCGCACCACCGCCACCGGGTTATCACCCAGTCACGGCGCCGAACGCGGCCGTCGCCACCGTCCACGCCCGCGCCTGATCGCTCAAGCTGAACCCCAGCCCCGGCCGATCCGGCACCCACATGCGGCCGTCCTTGAGCTGCAGCGGCTCGTTGAACAGAGGGCCGAGCCACTCGAAATGCTCCAGCCACGGCTCGATGGCGTAGGCCGCCGCCAGGTGCAGGTGGATCTCCATCGCGAAGTGCGGCGCGAGCATGCGGCCCTTGAACTCGGCCAGCGACATGATCTGCAGGAACGGGGTGATGCCCCCGACCCGGGGCGCGTCCGGCTGCACGAAGTCGCTGGCGTTGGCCATGATGAACTGCGCGTGTTCGCCGAAGCTGGTGAGCATCTCGCCGGTGGCGATCGGCGTGTCCAGCGAGGCCGCGAGCGCCGCGTGGCCCTCGAAGTCGTGGGCGTCGAGCGGCTCCTCGATCCAGGTGAGGTCGAAGGCTTCGAGGCGGCGGCCCATGCGCTGGGCGGTCGGGCGGTCCCA
>JBEANV010000113.1:0-5101 GCA_041165285.1 Pseudomonadota bacterium
AAGCCTTCGCGGTTGATCTGGCCGTTGGAGAGGAAGGTGAACGAGCCGTCCTGCGACCAGGGCTGGCCGGCGTCGGTGGTGCCGACGGCGTAGCCCAGGTTGGCGTTGACTAGGGCGGGCACCTTGCTGCCGATCTGGTCGGGGACGCGGTGGCCGCCGCCGACCCAGCCGCCGCCGCCGTAGTTGCGGATGCGGTCGTTCCACTGCGCCGGGGCGGGCAGCCACACCTCGATGCCGATGCCTTCGGAGTACGAGCGGGCGGTCTTGTCCTTCTCGGCGGTGACGCCGGGGCCGACCAGCAGCTTGACCAGACACAGGTCCACTTCGGTGGTGATCGGCGCGGGGGAGTCGACGGCAATCAGCTTCTCACCCTTCCTGACCGCGCGCACTGACACCACGGTGGTCTGCGCATCGGGCTTGAACGCGGTCTTCAGGCCGTCGTCGCAGCCAGGGGGCGGCAGCGCCACGGCCGGCATGTCGGGTTTTGTGGTGCCGCAGGCGGACAGCAGCAGCGCCGTTGCCATGGCCATGGTGATGCCCAGGAGCGGGCGGACGGTGGAGTGAGTCATGGGTTGTCTCCTCTTGCTCAGGTGTGTGTTCAGGTGATGCGGTACAGGTCCAGCCGCACGAGATGGGCATCCCGTGCCCCGCAGGCCAGCGCCAGCACCTTGTTCAGATGCTGCCACGCCGGGGCCGACGTGCCGAAGCGGACCACGGTGCGGAAATACATCGCGTCCCGCTCCACCGGCTCGCCGCGGGCCAACTGCGCCAGCACCTCGGGCGAGCCATGCCGCAAGCCTTCGCTGCGCACCTCGATCAGCGCGCCGTCGTCGGTGCGGATCACGTAATGCGCGGCAATCTCGATCACGCCGTCGCTGCGCAGGATCTGCCAATCGACGCCGCCTTCCGCGATCTCGCCGTTCAGCTCCGGCCCACTGACGCTGCCACCCCGCAGCGGCACATAGCGCCGCTCGCCGGTCGGCAGGGCGCCCAGGCTGATGACGCTGGCGACTTCGCACGCGATGCGCGTCATCGGCACGAGTGGCGGGGGTGGGGGAAAGGCATCGGACATGGCGGGACTCCGGGCGGCATCAGGCCATCCCCTATGGACAGCTCCACCGCAGCCGCGATCATCGCCCGTTCTGGCACCGCCGCAGCGGCGGTGCGCCACCTTCGCCGAGAGTCCCCCGCATGAACGCCTCTTCACCCCTCCGCCCCCGTCGCTGCGTGCTGGCCGCTGCCACCGCCTTGCTGGTGGCGATGCTGCCGCTGTCCGGGCAGGCCCAGACCGCCTTCCCCGACAAGCCGGTGAAACTGACCGTCGGTTTCCCCCCAGGCACCGGGCCGGATGTCGTGGCCCGGCTGCTGGCGCAGAAGCTCGGCGAGTTGCTCAAGCAGCAGGTCGTGGTGGACAACAAGGCTGGCGCGGGTGGCCAGATCGCCGCGCAGTCGGTCGCCAAGAGCGCGCCCGATGGCTACAACCTGCTGCTCGGCGAGGTCGGCTCCATCGCCATCGCGCCGCCCGCGTTCAGCAAGCTGCCCTACGACCCGGCGCGGGAGCTGGTCGGGCTGAGCGAGGTGGTGCGGGCGGATTTCCTGCTCGTCGTGCCGGCCACGTCACCGCACAAGACGGTGGCCGATCTGGTCAAGACGAGCAAGGCGCGGGGCGACAAGACCAACATGGGCACGTTCGGGGCCGGCACGCCGGGGCACTTCGGCGCCGAGCTGTTCGCCGACGCGGCCGGCTTCAAGATCGAGCCGATCCACTACCGCGCCACGGGCGACGCGGTCACGGCGATCGTGGCGGGTGACGTGTCCGGTGCCTTCGTTTCCACCGCGCTCGGTGCTGCGCAGATCAAGGGCGGCAAGATGCGCGCCCTCGCCACCACGGCGGCGCAACGCTCGCCGCTGCTGCCCGAGGTGCCGACTTTCGCGGAAGCCGGGATGCCGTCGATCGACTTCTCGGCGTGGTTCGCGGTATTCGCGCCGGCCGGGACACCCGCCGCGGTGATGGACCAGCTCAACCGCCAGATCGTCGCCGCCGTGCAGGCGCCGGAGACCCGCACCAAGCTGCAGGAGGCCGGCTTCAGCGTGCTGGGCACCTCCCGCGCCGACACCGAGCGCATGCTCAAGGCCGAGGCCACGCGCTGGGCGGCGGCCGTCAAGGCGACCGGGTTCAAGGGCGACTGACACAACGGCCGCGCCCAGCGGGAGACACCGGGCTCAGAACAGCGCCCGGTACTCCCGCAACACCCGCTCGCTGTCCACGTCCACGCACACCGCCTGGTCGCGCAGGCCGTCCCAGTGCGGCGACGGGTCGGGCCGGCCGGGCAGGCGCTGGATGGTCTGCCCGCAGGCGATGCCGTCGGTGACGACGCGCACCGGGCCGTGGCGCAGCGTGAACAGACCGGGGTCGAGCGCGCAGGCCACTGCGCTGGCGTCATGGCTGTAGATGCCGCCGCCGGTGCGGGGCTCGTAGAAACGTTCGTAGAAGCGCGTGATGTCGCGCAGGTAGCGGCCGTGCTCGCCGCCCTCGCGGCCGATCTCGTCGAGGTAGGCGGTGCTCATGCGGATCTGGTGCGTCACGTCCAGGCCGACGAAGGTGACGGGCCAGTCCGCCGTGGCGACGAGGTCCGCGGCGTGCGGGTCGCCGTGGATGTTGGCTTCGGCGACGGGGGACATGTTGCCACCGTGGCCCAGCGTCCCGAACGCGCCGCCCATCAGCACCACGCCGCGCACATGGCGCGGCAGTTCCGGGTCGAGCTGCAGCGCGTGGGCGATGTTGGTCAGCGGGCCGACCGGCACCAGCACCAGCTCGCCCGAGTGGCGGCGGGCCATCTCGATGATGAACAGCGCGGCGGCGCGGCCGTCGAGCGTGGCGTTCGCGGCGGGCGCGGTGCCGGCATCGCCGAGTCCGTCCTGGCCATGCACGAAGTCGGCGTAGCCCTCGGATGGTTTCACCAGTGCCCGCGCCGCACCCCGCGCCACCGGCACATGCGACAGCCCGAAGCGTTCGCGCAGCGCCAGCGCGTTGCGGGTCGTGGTGTCGATCGACGCGTTGCCGAACACGGTGGTGATGCCGACCAGCTTGGCGCGCGGGTCGCGGGCGAGCAGGTACAGCGCCATTGCGTCGTCGATGCCGGGGTCGGTGTCGAAGAGGATCTTGGTCATGGGGAGGACTCGGTCTTCAAGAGGCCGGCACGAAGGCATCCACCTCCGCACGGGTGGGCATGGCGGACTGCGTGCCGATCCGGGTCACGGCCAGCGCGGCGGCGTGTTGGGCGCGGGTCAGCGCGGCGGGGATCGGCAAGCCCTCGGCCAGACCGGCGGCCAGCGCACCGACGAAGGTGTCCCCCGCGCCAGTCGTGTCCACCGCCGTGACCTGCGGGGCGGGCAGGGCGAGCACACCGTTCGGGCCGACGTGCAGCAGGCCGGCCGAGCCGAGCGTCACCACGACCTGCGACGGGCCGCGCTGGCGCAAGGCGTGGGCGGCGGCTTCGATCTGGGCGGGCGTGTCGGTGGGCAGGCCGGTGAGCATCGCGGCCTCGATCTCGTTGACGACCAGCCAGTCCACGGCGGCCAGCAGCGCGTCGTCCAGCGGCTGCGCGGGCGCGGCGTTCAGCACCGTGCAGACGCCCGCGCCGTGGGCCAGCGCCAGTGCAGCGCGCACGGTGTCGAGCGGGCATTCGAGCTGCGCGACGACGACGCGGGCGTCCCGCAGCCCCTCGGCGCTGTCCGCGACGTGCGCCGGCATGAAGCGGTGGTTGGCGCCGGGGATGACAAGGATGCTGTTCTCGCCGTCGGGCATCAGCAGGATGACGGCGGTGCCGGTGGGCGCCGTGGTGTCCTCGCCGACGCTGGACGTGTCGATGCCGTCCGTGCGCAGCGCCTGCGTCAGTGCCGCGCCATGCGCATCCCGCCCGACCCGGCCGAGCATCGCCACCGCCGCCCCCATCCGCGCCGCCGCCACCGCCTGGTTGGCACCCTTGCCACCGCTGTCGGTGCTGAAGCCGGTGCCGATCAGCGTCTCGCCCGGTGCGGGCAGGCGCGGGGTCTGCACCCGCAGGTCCATGTTCAGGCTGCCGACGATGGCAACGGCGGCAACGGTGGCAACAGCAGGCGCGGCGGGCATGGCGGGGGTTTCCAGGTCAGGCGAAGGGCCAGGAGCCGTAGTGCTGCTCGAACTGCGCGCGGATCTCGGCGCGGCTCGGGCGGTGGTTCTGGCAGCCCTGCACGGCGATCTTGATCGAGCCGAGCACGCTGCCGAGCTGCGCGCCCTGCAGCAGCGGCTTGCCTTCGGCCAGGGCGAGCAGCAGGCCGGCGCGGTAGGCGTCGCCGCAGCCGGTCGGGTCTTTCACCTGCGCGGCGGGCACCGGGGCGACCGCGTGGACCTCGCCTTGCTGGTAGACGTTCGAGCCTTCGCCGCCCCGGGTGACGATCAGCGTCTCGACGCGCTCGGCCAGTGCCGCCAGCGTCAACCCGGTCTTGTCGCAGATCAGCTCGGCCTCGTAGTCGTTGCAGACCAGCACCGGCGCCTGATCGATCATCGCCAGCAGTTGCTCGCCGCTGAACAGCAGGATGTTCTGCCCCGGATCGAGCACGAAGGGCAGCCCGGCTTCCGCCATCTCGCGGGTGTGCAGCGTCATTGCGTCCGGCGAGTCCGGCCCGACGAGGCCGCAGGTGACGGCGCCCGCCTGCGCCAGCGGGATCTCGGCCGAACGGCCCATCGCGCCGGGGTGAAAGCCGGCGAGCTGGTTGTTCGACAGGTCGGTGACGATGAAGCACTGCGCGGTGTAGGCGTCCGCCGCCGTCACGATGCAGCTCTGGTCCACGCCGGTGCGCGTGTTGTGCTCGCGGTAGGGGCCGAAGTCGTCGCCGACCATGCCCATCGGCACCGCTTCGCCGCCGAGCAGCGCGTAGTTGTAGGCGATGTTGCCGGCGCAGCCGCCATACTCGCGGCGCATCCGTGGCGACAGGAAGGACAGGTTGATCTTGTGGATCTGGTCCGGGAGGATGTGGTCGGTGAACTGGCCCTCGAACACCATGATGGTGTCGTAGGCGATGGAGGCGGCGATGGCGGCGCGGGTGGTCATGGGCGTGG
>JBEANV010000114.1:0-5479 GCA_041165285.1 Pseudomonadota bacterium
CGCGCAGACGACCGGCCGCTTCCAGCCGGTCATCGAAGAGCACCACCGGCTCGCCCGCGTTGCGCTTGGCGCAGCGCAAGGCCAGCGCCGCACGCCTCAGCAGCCCTTCCGGCGCATGGCCGTGGTCCGGCGCGCTGACCACACCGAAGGCCGCACCCAGCCGGAAATGCTGACCGCGCATCGTCACCGTCTCGCCCAGCCGGGACGCCAGTGCATCGATCCGCTCATGCAGGGCCACACCCGTCGCCGGGGTGAGCAGCACAAATTCGACGCCGTTGAGGCGGTACAGGTGCTCCTGGTCCCGGGTCACCGATTGCAGGCGCGAGGCGATTTCCATCAGCGCCAGATCGCCCTGCGAGTGGCCCAGCGAGTCGTTGATGGAGTTGAAGCGGCGCAGCCCGAACAACACCAGCGAAAACGCCTCGTGCCGGTCGATCAGGGCCGTGATGTCCTGCTCCATGGCACGCTGGTTGCCCACGCGGGTGAGCGGATCGCGCAAGGCCTCCTGCGCGAGCTGGAACTGGCGCACGACCGACTCGGTCGCATCGTTGGCCAGCGACATCATCCCGCCCTCGTGTGGATAGACACGCACCATCAGCCAGCGCTGCACCGCGGTCGAATAGCCGATCGCCATGCGCGGCTGGCCGTCGCGGCGGCAGGCTTCGATGGTCTCGAAGAAGATCGAGCGGCGAAAGCCCGGGTGGTAATCGAAGGGGGTCTTGCCGATCACCTGCTCGGCACGCAGGCCCATGCCCCGCAGGTAGACGTCGTTGCAGTAGCGCACCACCCACTGCGCATCGACATGCACGATCGACTCACCGACACCCGCCAGAAGTCTGGTCAGCTGGCATCCCGTAGATACAAAATCACACAACTGCTGACTCGATTTCATCAATTCCAGCTCCTGCACAAGTCCAGCACACCCGACCCAAGTCGGCACAGCCCACGGTGGTGTAGAACCCGGGCGTGTTCCCAACCCGGCAAGTCCGCCACCCCATGCCAACCGACTTCCATGACCTGACCGCACGCCTGACCTCGGTCTACAGCAAGCGTCTGGCCCTGCGCCCGGTGTGCCTGTCCGACACCTGGCCGCTGTTCGACGCGACCCGGCACCCGGCCTTCAACCAGCACCTGCTCTGGGATCAGCCGGGCAGCGAATGGGAGGTATATCGACGTGTGGAAGCCGTCGTTGAAGCGACGCGGAACGGCAAGATGGCCTCGGTTTCGGCCGTACTCAAGGAGACCGGAGCGTGGGTTTCCCTGTTCCGGTTCCAGCCGGCGGGTGGCGAGGATGCCGAGGAGACGCTGGAGATGGGCCTGTGGACCCACGCCCGTTACTGGCACGGGCGGTTCAGTCTGGAACTCGGGCGCATGTGCGTGGACGCGGCATTCCAGCAGCCCGGCGTGCAGCGGCTGATCGGCATCACCTCAACCGACAACCGCAGCTCGCGCCAGCTCATGCAGCTGGTGGGGCTGCACCTGCGCGGCGAGTCGCTGCGCGACAGCGAGTCCGGTGATGCACGGCCGTCGCTGGTGTTCGAGGTGGACCGTGCGACCTGGCAGCGCCAGCGGCGCGCCCAGACCTTTGCCGCCTACGAGGACGCCGAGCCGTCGCCCGGCAGATCGACCAGTGTGGTCAGCGGCACATCGTCCAGTCCCGCGTGGTGGGCAACGGTGACGGCTCGCCCAGTGGAGTCGGCGCAGTCGTCTACTTGACCGTGTGCAGCACCAGCGCGGAGACTGGAGCCTGCTGCCACCCGAAGTCCACACGCCGCCATGACCCCTGCCGACCACGACCCGCGCCTCGAAGCCTACTGGATGCCCTTCACCGCCAACCGCCAGTTCAAGCAGGCGCCGCGCCTGCTGACACGCGCCGAAGGCATGCACTACTGGACCGACGACGGCCGCCAGATCCACGATGGCGTGGCCGGGCTGTGGTGTGTCAATGCCGGCCACGCACGGCCGAAGATCGTGCAGGCCATCCAGCAGCAGGCCGCCGAGATGGACTACGCGCCGCCGTTCCAGATGGGCCATCCCAAGGCGTTCGAGCTGGCCGACGCACTGGCCAAGCTGGCCCCGGCCGGCCTGAACCGCGTGTTCTTCACCAACTCCGGCTCGGAGGCGGTCGACACCGCGCTGAAGATGGCGCTGGCCTACCACCGCGTGCGCGGCGAAGGCAGCCGGACCCGCCTGATCGGCCGCGAGCGGGGCTACCACGGCGTCAACTTCGGCGGCATCTCGGTCGGTGGCATCGTCACCAACCGCAAGATGTTCGGCCCGCTACTGTCCGGCGTCGACCACCTCCGCCACACCCACGACCCGGCCCGCAACGCCTTCAGCGTCGGGCAGCCGGCACACGGCGCCGAGCTGGCCGACGACCTGGAGCGCCTGGTCGCGCTGCACGACGCATCGACCATCGCCGCCGTCATCGTCGAGCCGATCGCGGGATCGACCGGCGTGCTGATCCCGCCGCAAGGCTATCTGCAGCGCCTGCGCCAGATCTGCGACCAGCACGGCATCCTGCTGATCTTCGACGAGGTCATCACCGGCTTCGGTCGCACCGGCCAGCCCTTCGCGGCGCAGACCTTCGGTGTCACGCCTGACATGATCACCGCGGCCAAGGGCATCACCAACGGCAGCGTGCCGATGGGCGCGGTGTTCGTGCAGCAGGCGATCCACGACACCTTCATGCAAGGCCCGGCACACGCCATCGAGTTCTTCCACGGCTACACCTATTCCGCGCATCCGCTGGCCTGTGCGGCCGGGCTGGGCACGCTGGCCACCTATGCCGACGAGGGCCTGCTGACCCGGGCCATGGCGATGGCCGACACGTTCGCGCAGGCGCTGCACGGCCTGCGCGGGCTGCCGCATGTGCTGGACATTCGCAACTTCGGGCTGGTGGGCGGCATCGAGCTGGCGCCGCGGCCGGGCGAGCCGGGCAAGCGGGCGTTCGACGTGTTCCTCGATTGCTTTGCGCAAGGCGTGATGATCCGCACCACCGGCGACACCCTCGCGCTGTCACCGCCGCTGATCATTTCGGCCGACCAGATCGGGCAGATCGTCGAGACCGTGTCGAAGGCCATTGGCCGCGTGGCGTGACATCGTTGGCAAGCTTGGCCACAATGGGCTGAACAACGTCCTGAGGAGGCCCGCCTGAGTCGCTCGCTGCTGACCACCGATCTGGCCCTGTCCCGGCATTCCTGGTATGCCGAAGGTGTGGCGCGCCCCCCGGCCCATCCGCCGTTGCAAGGCGAGGTGCGGGCCGACGTGGCCGTGGTGGGCGGCGGACTCGCGGGCTTGTCGGCGGCGCTGGAACTGGCGCAGCGCGGCCGCTCGGTGGTGCTGCTTGAAGGCCGGCAGCTCGGCTGGGCAGCGTCGGGACGCAATGGAGGTCAGGCGTTGCCGGGCCTGGCCTGCGACATGGCCGAGATCGAGTCGCAGCTCGGCCTCGGCGACGCCCGCCGCGTCTGGGCGATGACGATCGAGGCGCTGACCCTGATCCATGCCCGCCGCGACCGCCACCGCATCGCCTGCGACTGGCAATCCGGCGCGCTGACGGCGGCGGCCAATGCCCGCAAGTCCCGCGCGCTGCGCGCCTGGGTCGATCGCATGGCCGAGGTCTACGACTACCGCCAGCAGTGGCTCGACAAGGTCGCCCTGCCGCTGCACATCCGCAGTCCCCGCTACGACAGCGGTGTCTACGACCGCCGCAGCGGCCACCTGCATCCGCTGAAATACGCGCTCGGCCTCGCCAACGCCGTGTGGCAGAGCGGTGCCCGGCTGTACGAGTCCACCCCGGTCACCGGTCTGGAGCGCCACCGCGGCCTCACGCTGCTGCACACGGCGCAGGGGCAGGTGCTGGCCGATCAGGTGCTGCTGGCGGGCAATGTGCATCTGCCCAGCCTGCCCGGCCTGCCGGCCACACCGGGCGCCCGCATCATGCCGGTGGGCACCTATGTGGCCGTGACGGAGCCACTGGCCCCGGCGCAGATGGACGCGCTGCTGCCGACCCGCGCGGCGGTGTGCGACAACAACTTCTCGCTCGACTACTTCCGCCCGACCGCCGACCAGCGCCTGCTCTATGGCGGCAAGGTCAGCTACAGCACGGTGACGCCGCCGAACCTCGCGGCGCGGATGCGCACCCACATCGTGCGCACCTTCCCGAGCCTGGTCCACACGCCGATCACCCACGCCTGGGGCGGCTTCGTGGACATCACGCGGAACCGCGCACCCGAATTCGTGCGCCTGCCCGCGGACGGGGCTGCCAGCGCACCGATCTACCTGGTGCAGGGCTTCTCCGGCCACGGCCTGGCGCTGACCGGGCTGGCCGGCAAGCTCGTCGCCGAGGCCATGTGCGGGGACGCCGGCCGATTCGATGTCTTCAGCCGCCTGCACCACCGCCCCTTCCCGGGCGGAGCGCGGCTGCGCACGCCGTCGCTGGTACTGGGAATGCTCTGGTACCGACTGAGAGATCTGCTGTGACCTCCGCCAAGCCTCGACACGGCCTCAGGGGGAACCCGGTGACCAGCGCCGAAATGGTGCTGGCACACTGCATGCAATGGTTTCATTTCCAATGACCCACCTGCCCCCGTCCCGCTCACGACCTCCCGTGGTCCTGGTCCCGGCCTGCAACCGGATGCTCGGACAGCATCCCTTCCATATTGCTGGCAAGAAGTACCTCGACGCCGTGCGGCTCGCCGGTGCCTTGCCGCTGGTCGTTCCGTCCGCGACACCCGAGGAACTCGATGCCTTGCTCGATCTGGCTGACGGCGTGCTGCTGACCGGATCGCCGTCGAACGTGCATCCAAGTCATTTCGGTGAAGCGGTCCACGACACGACGCTGCCGCTCGACCCGGTGCGCGATGCGTGGACGCTGCCGCTGATCCCGAAGGTGATCGCGCGCGGCATGCCCCTGATGGCGATCTGCCGCGGTTTCCAGGAAACGAACGTCGCGCTCGGCGGCTCGTTGCATCAGGCCGTGCAGGAAGTGCCGGGAATGCGCGACCACCGCGACCGCGACGAGGATCCAGTCGAGGTGCAATACGGTCTGGCGCACCCGGTGCGTGTGCAGCCCGGCGGCCTGCTCGCCCGGCTGCTCGGCACGGGCGAGGTGCAGGTCAACAGCCTCCACGGCCAAGGCATCCACCGCCTGGCCAACGGTCTGCGCGTCGAGGCGCTTGCGCCCGACGGTCTGGTCGAGGCGTTTTCGGTGGCGGAAGGCCCCGGCTTCGCGCTCGGCGTTCAATGGCATCCAGAGTGGCAGGCGGCCGACAACCCGGTCTCCATGGCGATGCTGCGGGCCTTCGGCGCCGCGTGCCAGGACTACCGCGACCTGCACCGGCCACCGAGCCGCTGAGTCGTCCCCACCACGGGCGGAACAGGAACCCCGACGCCCAGCCGCTCCGGCGGCGCGCGTCCCTTCCTGCCCGCACCCCGAGACGAACCCGGCACACCCCCATGAACACCCGCAAGCACTTCA
>JBEANV010000115.1:0-5591 GCA_041165285.1 Pseudomonadota bacterium
AGGAACGCTCCGGGCGCCGGCCCTGGGAACAACTGCTCGATGTCGGCGGTGACCAGCCCTGGCGCGCGGTGGTGGACGAATATACCGGCGAGGCCAGTGGTTTCCACGAGCGCCACTACAACGAGTTCGTCACCTTCCTGCCCTATGTGCAGCGCTTCCTGTACGGCGATGGCTCGACCCGCGGCCGCACCGGCGGCGCCTCGTCGATGCAGGTGCTGCGCCGGGACGACGTGCGGCAGGTGCGCGTGACGCTGCAGGCGGGAGAGGCGCCGGTCATGCTGCAGGTGGAGCACATCGACCTCTATTTCTTCTACGACGTCGACGTGGTGATGCTCAACGTCGAGGTCTGCGCCGACGAGCTGCCGCTGGCGGTGGTGCAGGAGCTGCTCTACCGCTTCGGCCGCGGCTACCCGCCGGGCTGGGACGGCGAAGGCCGCGGGTTGCACTGCGCGGCCGCGGTCGAATGGCTGGGCGCCGACGGGCAGGTGCTGGCGGCCTCCGACGCGGGCGATCGGGACGCCTTCCTCGCCTTCGTTGCCCGCCACCGCGCGCCACGGCTGGCGGCGCACTGGCGCTGGCTGCTGCAGCCGCTGGTGCCGGACCAGGAGGAGGACGCCATCGGCCCGCTGCGCTTCCGCCAGATCGAATACCACCGCATGCCGGTGATGGGCTACCTCGCGGTGGACGACCCGACGCAGCTCAGCCGCGCCGACTTCGTGCGGCTCGGGCTGGTGTCCGGGCGCGGCGGTGGCGACGAGCTGCTGCCCTTCGCCGAGCAGCATCTGGCGGATTTCGAGTCGCGCTACTGCTACGACCGCTTCTGGTGCGGCGGTGGCGCGGCGCCGCACACGCGTTACCTGTGCTGCGGCCACGCGCTGGTGGTGGTCGGCAGTGCGGGCGCCCCGTTTTTCACCGACCGGGAGCGCGGCGTGCTCGCGCAGTTCCGCCACCAGCATTTCCTGCTGTTCCTGATCGCGCACTTCCAGAAAGCGGCGCTGCTGATGTTCTCGGACCGGCTGGTGGTGGCGCTGGACGCCCTGAGCATCGCCGACGCCGGCTCGGTCAAGCGCTTCAAGCGCGCCGTGCGCAGCAACTTCGAGACCTTCCTGCGCTTCACCCACCGCTACTGGTTCCACGAGATCTCCGAGCAGGTACAGACCCGCGCGCTGCACCACCTCTGCGTCGGCCACCTCGGGCTGAACACGCTCTACCCGGAGGTGCGCGAGCGCGTCGGCGAGATGAACACCTACCTCGACACCGACAGCCTGCGCCGCCAGGCCAACACGGTGGTGCGGCTGACGGTGGTGACCATCGCCGGGCTGATCGGCACGCTCTCCACTGGCTTCCTCGGCATGAACCTGCTGGCCGAGGCCGACTCGCCGCTGTGGCAGCGCCTGCTGATCTTCGTCGGCACGCTGGTGGCGTCGCTGGTGGTCACGGGCTACACCATCGTCAAGTCCAAGCGGCTGTCGGATTTCCTCGATGTGCTCTCCGACGAGCGGCTGACGCTGCGGGAGAAGGCCCTTGCGTGGTGGAACGATGCACGGGATGGGCACCGGACGCGCAATTGACTGCAGATGGGGTGTTTTTTCAGACTTTAGCTCCCGGGGTGACGGGCGACAGTGGCGACGCGGGCTGCTCAGAGGGACGGCCCCGGTCCTCTGGAGCTTTTGCATGCTGTCGTCCTTGCCGTCTTTTCGTCTGCGTCCGCTGTCAGCGCTGGTTGTCTGCTTGTGGTTGAGCGCCTGTGGCGGTGGTGGCAACAGCGAGACGGCGTCCGCCGTGCTGGCCGTGGTGCCGACGCTGCCGGGATCTGCCAGCGCCAGCGTCACGACCAGCGAGAGTTTTCCGACCGGTCTGGTGGTGGCCTCGCCGACCGAGTTGACCGCGGGATCGGCGACGGCCGCGTCCACCACTGCCCGCGCCCTCGCGGCACCAATGGGGGCAGGCGCCGGCCGGGCCGAGCTGACCGACATGGCGGCCCGCATCGAGGCGGTGCTGGCTGGCGACACCAGCGTGTCGCTGGCCGGGCTGGTCAGCTTCGGCAATCTGTTCCAGCAGGGGGGCAACGCCGGTTGTTATGGTCCGCAGATGCTCTATGCCAACCACGAGGATGGCAGCGGGACCGAATCCGGCCTGCTGCCCGGCGGTGATCTCGGCCTGTGGCTGCCGACCGACGCCAGCAGCAGCCAGCCCTGTGTGGTGGCGCAGCTCAACGAACGCACGTCCGGCGTGAAGCACAAGACCCGCCAGGGCCTGCTGCTCATGGCAGCGATGCGCGCGACGATCACCGGATCCGGCGGTCTGCTGGCCATGCCGGCTGCGGGCTTCCGCACCGACCTGACCGCGCCGTTCACCACCGTGCTGGCCGCGCTGCCGGCGCTCACCGGTCTGAGCGTACACGCGGCGACGGTGTCGCTGGACGCACTGGGCAAGACCTACACCTACCGCCTCGCCATCAGCAAGGGCACCGGCGCCTCTGCCCGCAGCGGCGAGATCGTGCTGAAGCACCGGCCCGGCGCCTCGGCCACGGCCTACAGCGGCGTGCTGCGCGTGACCGGCTTCGACCTCGGCACCGACGCCGCCTTCGGCTGCAGCGACCGGATGAGCGGTGGCCGCTACCAGCGCGCCCACGTCACGACCGTGCGCTACAGCCGCCTCGCCGACCAGATCGACTTCGGCGCCCGCTCGGGCCAGTACTGCGGCGCACCGGCCGACCTGGCCGATGCCGACCACGCCGGTCAGGTCGCGGCCTTCACCGCCGCGGGCGAACTCGATCCGGCCGTGCAGCTCGCCGCGGGTGCACCCGCCAGCGCCGTGGTCGCCAGCACGTCCACCGGCTGGCGCGGCAGCTTCGACCGCTTTGGCGGCAGCTATGACCGCAGCACCGGCGCCGGCCAGTTCCTCTACGCCTGGCAGGCGGGCACCGGCGACAGCCACGCCCGCGCATTGGCAGCGACCGCCACCTACGACAGTGGCACCGACACCCGCACCGTGCAGGGCTACTTCGCCTTCAGCGCCGATCTGGCCACCACCGATGGCAGCCTGCTCGGGATGGTCTGCAACTGGGCGGGTCCGGGCAATCGCCACACACCGGCCGCGCTGTTCCAGTCGCAGACCGCCACGCTCACCGGCACCGCGTCCGCGTTCACCGCCACGGCGAGCCGCCTGACCTACGCGCCGACCACCGCCTGCTCGGCCACCACCACGCTCTTCGATGCCAACGCCGACGGCACGCTGGCCGCCGGTGAAGGGCTGGGCACGCTGCAGGCACTCGATGCGCCTGCATCGCCGTCGGTGTCGGTGCAGGGCGAACTCACGTCGCGCGGCTACCGCCAGCCGGGCTATTTCTGACCGACCTGACCGGCAGCACTCCGGCGGTTCAGTCCTCGTCGCGGAGCTGCCAGCCCTTGACCATCTCCGCTTGCACCCCCGGCGGCACCGCATCGTGGTGCGACAGCGCCAGCGTGTAGTGCCCCTCGCCTCGGGTCAGCGCGTTCAGCCGCAACTGGTAGCCCGACAGCTCCGACAGCGGCGCCCGGGCCTTCACGCTGGCCAGTCCGCCCATCTGCGGCGTCGTCGAACGCACCTCGCCGCGCCGTGATGCCAGGTCGCCGGTGATGTCACCGATCATGGCCTCGGGCGCCGAGATCTCCACGTCCACCACCGGCTCCAGCACCACCGGCTGCGCCTCGCGCATGGCGAGGATGAAGGCCTTCTTGCCCGCGGTGACGAAGGCGATTTCCTTGCTGTCCACGCTGTGGTGCTTGCCGTCCAGCACCGTCACGCGCACATCCACCACCGGGTGCCCGGAGATCACGCCCGCGTCCATCGCCAGGCGCACGCCCTTTTCCACCGCGGGAATGAACTGCCCCGGGATCGCGCCGCCCTTGACCACGTCCAGGAACTCGAAACCCGCGCCCCGTGGCAGCGGTTCGACCTGCAGGTGGACCTCGCCGAACTGGCCCGCGCCGCCGCTCTGCTTCTTGTGGCGGTACTGCGCCTGCGCCGGGGCGGTGATGGTCTCGCGGTAGGCGATGCGCGGCGGCGCGGTCTCCACCTCGACCCGGTAGCCCTCGCGCAGCCGCTCCAGCAGCACCCGCAGGTGCAACTCGCCCAGGCCGTAGACAACGGTCTCGTGGGTGCTCGCGACCTGCTCGATGCGCAGGCACGGGTCTTCGGCCGCCAGCTTGGCGAGCACCTCCGAGAGGCGCTGCTCGTCGCCGTGGCGCTTCGGTTTCAGCGCCAGTCCGTGCACCGGCACCGGGAAGGGCAGCGGCTTCAGGTGGATGTGGTCGTCCTCGGCGGCGTCGTGCAGCACCGCGTCGAAGGCAATCTCGTCCACCTTGGCCACGGCCACGATGTCGCCCGGGCCGGCGCTCGGGATCTCGGTGTGGGTCTTGCCCTGCAGCAGGAACAGGTGCCCGACCTTGAACGGCTTGCGCCCGTCGCCCACGTACAGCAGGCTGTTGGTCGTCACCGTGCCCTGGTGGATGCGGAAAATGCCCAGCTTGCCGACATACGGGTCGATCGTGACCTTGAACACCTGCGCCAGCACGTGCGCGGCCGGATCGACCCGGGCGTGCATCAACTTCGCCGCGGCGCCTTCGCCCTTGTAGAAATCGGGCAGATTGCCTTCGGACGGATCGGGCAGCAGCTTCGCGATCACGTCGAGCAGCGCGGCCACGCCGGTGCCCATCTTGGCCGAGACGAACACGACCGGGATCAGGTGGCCTTCGCGCAGCGCCTGCTCCAGTGGCGCGTGCAGCTCGCTGGCATCGACATCGCCTTCTTCCAGATAGCGCTCGACAAAATCGCCATCCACTTCGACCACCTGCTCGACCAGCGCCCGGTGCGCCGCGGCCACCGAAGAACAGTCCGCCTCATGCCCCGGCGTAGCCTCGGGCGCGAACCAGCAGTCCACCACCTCGCGGCCGCCATTGGCGGGCAGATTCAGCGGCAGGCACTCGCGGCCGAATGCCGCCTGGAGTTCGGCCAGCAGGGCGGCGGCGTCGAAGCCGGGCACGTCGATGCGGTTGACGATGACCATCCGGTCGAGCTGCCGTTCGGCGGCCCACGCCATCATCCGCACCGCCATCGGCTCGATGCCGGTGGCCGCGTTGATGACGATGGCCGCCGTCTCTACCGCTTCGAGCGCGGGCAGCGACTGGCCGAGACAATCGGCGCTGCCGGGTGTGTCGAGCAGGTGGATGCGCAGCCCCTGGTGGTCGAGGTGCAGCACGCTGGTGTGGAGCGAGTGCTGCATGCGGCGCTCGATCGGGTCGAAGTCGCTGGTCGTGCTGCCGCGCTCGACGCTGCCGGCGGCGCCGACCATGCCCGCCTGCTGCAGCAGGGCTTCGGCGAGGGTGGTCTTGCCGGCGGCGGCGGGGCCGACGAGGGCGAGCGTGCGGAGGTGGGAAACCGGGGAGGGCGCGGAATTGGCGGAGGAAACGGCGACACCGGACACGGTGCCGCCGTGGGCTGGGCTTGACATGGTCTGTCTCCTCAGCGCCGGGCCGCTGACAGCGGTCAAGCACTGTCTGGGTGGGTGGGAAACGCCAGCGTACGCCGATTGGCCGGGTGCAACAAGC
>JBEANV010000116.1:0-4935 GCA_041165285.1 Pseudomonadota bacterium
TGGTCACCGGCGTGCCGGTGCAGTACCAGCGCGACGGCGAAACGCGGGGCGACTTCGTGCGCCTGGTGGACTGGGCCGCGCCGGCGCGCAACGAGTGGCTGGCGGTCAACCAGTTCTCCATGACCGGCCAGCGCTACACCCGCCGCCCCGACATCGTCCTGTTCGTCAACGGCCTGCCGCTGGTGCTGATCGAGCTGAAGAACCCGGCCGACCCGAACGCCGACGTGTGGAAAGCCTTCCACCAGCTCCAGACCTACAAGGACCAGATCCCCGACGCCTTCCAGTACAACGAGGTGCTGGTGATCTCGGACGGCACCGAGGCGCTGCTCGGCGCGCTCTCCGCTGACGCCGAGCGGTTCATGGCGTGGCGCACCATCGACGGCGTGGCGCTCGACCCGCTCGGCCAGTTCAACGAGCTGCAGACCCTCGTGCGCGGTGCGTTGGCGCCCGCCTACCTGCTCGACTACCTGCGCTACTTCGTGCTGTTCGAGGACGACGGCCGGCTGGTCAAGAAGATCGCCGGCTACCACCAGTTCCACGCGGTGCGCTCGGCCATCGCGCAGGTGATCGCCGCTTCGCGCCCGGACGGTGACGAGCGCAGCCGCGGCAAAGGCGGGGTGGTCTGGCACACCCAGGGGAGCGGAAAAAGCATCACCATGACCTGCTTCGCCGCCCGCGTGATGCAGGCACCGGAGATGGAGAACCCCACCCTCGTCGTCATCACCGACCGCAACGACCTGGACGGCCAGCTCTTCGGCGTGTTCTCGCTGGCGCAAGACCTGCTGCGCGAACGGCCCGTGCAGGCCACGACCCGGCAGGAACTGCGCACGCTGCTGGCCAACCGGCCCTCGGGCGGCATCGTCTTCGCCACGGTCCAGAAGTTCATGCCCGGCGAGGACGAGGACGTGTTCCCGACCCTCTCGACGCGCCGCAACATCGTCGTCATCGCCGACGAGGCGCACCGCACGCAGTACGGCTTCGAGGCCAAGCTGAAAACCGTCAAGCCGCTCAAGGTAACGAAACTCGGTCGCGCCACCACGGTGCTGACCACCGGCACGGGCGAGCCGGCACCGTACAAGGCCGAGTTCGTCCCGCCCGAGCGTCCCCAGGAGCGGTACCAGGTCGGCTACGCCCAGCACCTGCGCGACGCGCTGCCCAACGCCACCTTCGTCGCCTTCACCGGCACGCCCGTGTCCAGCACCGACCGCGACACCCGCGCAGTCTTCGGCGACTACATCAGCGTCTACGACATGCAGCAGGCCAAGGAGGATGGCGCGACGGTGGCGATCTACTACGAGAGCCGCCTCGCCAAACTGGGCCTCAAGCCGGACGAGATGGCCACCATCGACGACGAGGTGGACGAACTCGCCGAGGACGAGGAAGAGAGCCAGCAGGCCCGCCTGAAGAGCCGCTGGGCCGCGCTGGAAAAGGTGGTCGGCGCCGAACCCCGGGTGGCCTGCGTGGCGGCCGATCTGGTGGCGCATTTCGAGGAGCGCGCCAAGGCGCAGTCCGGCAAGGCCATGGTGGTGGCGATGAGCCGCGACATCTGCGCGCATCTCTACCACGAGATCGTCAAGCTGCGCCCCGACTGGCACGACCCGGACCCCGAGCAAGGCGCCGTCAAGATCGTGATGACCGGCTCGGCCAGCGACAAGGCGCTGCTGCGGCCCCACCTCTACAGCCCGCAGATCAAGAAGCGGCTGGAGAAGCGGTTCAAGGATCCAGCCGATCCGCTGCGGCTGGTGATCGTGCGCGACATGTGGCTGACCGGGTTCGACGCACCGTGCCTGCACACGCTCTACGTGGACAAGCCGATGAAGGGCCACAACCTGATGCAGGCCATCGCCCGTGTCAACCGCGTGTTCAAGGACAAGCAGGGCGGGCTGGTGGTCGATTACATCGGCATCGCCAACGAGCTGAAGGCCGCGCTCAAGGAATACACCGGCAGCCAGGGGCGCGGCAAACCGACCGTGGACGCGCACGAGGCCTACAGCGTGCTGGCCGAAAAGCTCGACATCCTGCGCGGCATGCTGGCCGGCACGAACCACACCAGCCCGGGGCATGGCTTCGACTACAGCGACTTCCTCACCGCCGGCCACCGGGCGCTGGCGGGCGCGGCGAACCATGTGCTCGGCTTGAAGGACGGCAAGAAACGTTTTGCCGATACCGCGCTGGCGATGGGCCATGCGTTCACGCTGTGCTGCACGCTCGATGAGGCCAAGGCGGTGCGCGAGGAGGTGGCGTTTTTCCAGGGCGTGAAGGTGCTGCTGACCAAGCGCGAGACCAGCGCCCAGAAGCAGACCGACGAGGCCCGCGAACTGGCGATCCACCAGATCATCAGCTCGGCGGTGGTGTCCGACCAGGTGGTCGATATCTTCGATGCCGTAGGGCTGGACAAGCCGAACATCGGCATCCTCGACGATGCGTTTCTCGCCGAGGTCTGCAACCTGCCGGAGCGCAACCTGGCGGTGGAATTGCTGGAGCGGCTGCTGGAAGGCGAGATCAAGGCGCGCTTCGCCGGCAATGTGGTGCAGAACAAGAAGTTCTCGGACCTGCTGGCCGACGTGGTGAAGCGTTACCAGAACCGCTCGATCGAAGCCGCGCAGGTGATGGGCGAGCTGGTCGAGATGGCGAAGAAGTTCCGGGTCGCCGCCGGCCGCGGGGAACAGCTCGGCCTGAGCGAAGACGAGGTGCGCTTCTACGACGCGCTGGCGAACAACGAATCGGCGGTGCAGGAACTCGCCGACGAGACGCTGAAGAAGATCGCCCACGAGCTGACCGACCACCTGCGCCGCAACCTCACCGTGGACTGGTCCGAGCGCGAGAGCGTGCGGGCCAAGCTGCGGCTGATGGTCAAGCGCATCCTGCGCAAGTACAAGTACCCGCCGGACCAGCAGGACGCGGCAGTGGAGCTGGTATTGCAGCAGGCGCAGGCACTGGTCGAGGACATGGCGGAGGCCTTGAGCTAGCAATTTTCCTATCGCTAGAATTGCATTCATCAACTGGATCAATGGAACCCCCCGACCTACAGTAGTCCCACCAACCCGACTGCAACCCTAAGGAGAGTTCCATGGCCGCTGACTCCGCATCCAAGTGCCCGTTCCACGCGCAGCCGCAGGTGACCGCCGCCGCGCCGTCCAACGCCGGCTGGTGGCCCCAGCAGCTCAAGCTCCAGCTCCTGCACCAGCACACCCCGCAGGCCGACCCCCTCGGCGCGGACTTCGATTACGCCGCCGCCTTCCAGCAACTGGACCTGGACGCCGTCGTGCAGGATCTGCACGCCCTGATGACCGATTCGCAGGACTGGTGGCCGGCCGATTTCGGCCACTACGGCCCGCTGTTCGTCCGCATGGCCTGGCACAGCGCCGGCACCTACCGCACGCAGGATGGCCGGGGTGGCGCCGGCACGGGCAACCAGCGGTTTGCGCCGCTGAACAGTTGGCCGGACAACGTCAACCTCGACAAGGCCCGCCGGCTGCTCTGGCCGATCAAGCAGAAGTACGGCCGCCAACTCTCGTGGGCCGACCTGATGATCCTGGCCGGCAATGTGGCGCTGGAGTCGATGGGCTTCAAGACCTTCGGTTTTGCCGGTGGGCGCGAGGACATCTGGGCGCCGGAAGAGGATGTCTACTGGGGCGCCGAGAAAGCGTGGCTCGCCGACCAGCGCCACACCGGCGACCGTGACCTGGAGAACCCGCTCGCCGCCGTGCAGATGGGCCTGATCTACGTGAACCCCGAAGGCCCGAACGGCCACCCCGACCCGCTGGCCGCCGCCCGTGACATCCGCGAAACTTTCGCCCGCATGGCGATGGATGACGAGGAAACGGTGGCGCTCATCGCGGGCGGGCACACCTTCGGCAAGACCCACGGCGCGGGCGACACCCAGCACGTCGGCCCCGAGCCGGAAGCCGCGGGCATCGCAGCACAGGGCTTCGGCTGGGCCAGCACGTTCGGCAGCGGCAAGGGCGGCCACACGATCAGCAGTGGCCTGGAAGTCACCTGGACCACGACGCCCACCCGCTGGAGCAACAACTTCTTCGAGAACCTGTTCGGCTTCGAGTGGGAGCTGACGAAGAGCCCCGCCGGCGCGCACCAGTGGACGCCGAAGCAGGGCGCGGGCGTCGGCACCGTGCCAGATGCACACGATCCGTCCCGGCGCCACGCGCCGGCCATGCTGACCACGGACCTCTCGCTGCACTTCGACCCGGCCTACGAGGCGATCTCGCGGCGTTTCCTGGCGCACCCGGAACAGTTCGCGGATGCTTTCGCCCGCGCCTGGTTCAAGCTGACGCACCGCGACATGGGGCCGGTGTCGCGCTACCTCGGCCCCTTGGTGCCCAAGGAAGTGCTGCTGTGGCAAGACCCGGTGCCCGACGTGGACCATGCGCTGATCGGCACGCAGGACATTGCCGCGCTGAAGGCGCAGGTGCTGGCCAGCGGGCTGACCACGGCGCAACTGGTCACGACGGCCTGGGCATCGGCGGCCACCTTCCGTGGCAGCGACAAGCGCGGCGGCGCCAACGGAGCGCGCATCCGCCTGGCGCCGCAGAAGGACTGGGCCGTCAACCAGCCGGCCGAGCTGGCGCAGGTGTTGCAGGCACTGGAGGCGGTGCAGGCCGCGTTCAACGGTGCGCAGACCGGGGGCAAGCGCGTCTCGCTGGCCGACCTGATCGTGCTGGGCGGCTGTGCGGCGGTCGAGGCGGCGGCGAAGCAGGCGGGCCACGACGTGACCGTGCCCTTCGCACCGGGCCGCACCGACGCCACGCAGGCGCAGACCGATGTGGAGGCCTTCGCCGTGCTGGAGCCGCTCGCCGACGGTTTCCGCAACTACGCCCGACCGGGGCTGGAGGATTCGGCGGCCGAGCGCCTGATCGACAAGGCGCAACTGCTGACCCTGAGCGCCCCGGAGATGGCGGTGCTGATCGGCGGCCTGCG
>JBEANV010000117.1:0-4017 GCA_041165285.1 Pseudomonadota bacterium
GGGCCTGCTGCCTGACCTGCGCGCTCGCGAGTTCTACGAAAAGCCCACGGCCGAGCGCAAGCGCAAGAAGGCTGCCGCCGTCAAGCGCCACTGCAAGCGCGTGCGCTCGATGCAGCTGCCCAAGCGGCTGTACTGAGCCCGGTGTGATCTGCACAGCGCGCTGTGCAGACACCACCAGCGTTCGACGAAAGTCCAGAACCCGCGCGGGACGCCGTTGCGGGTTTTGTCGTTTTCGGAATCCCTGTATTCAGCACCATCCAGGACAGCCCCATGCCCCTCAAGGACCAGATCACCGAAGACATGAAGACCGCCATGCGCGCGAAGGACACGGCCCGCCTGGGCACGATCCGCCTGCTGCTGGCCGCATGCAAGCAGAAGGAGGTCGATGAGCGCGTGACACTCACCGACACCGATGTGGTGGCCATCGTCGACAAGCTGATCAAGCAGCGCAAGGACTCGATCAGCCAGTTCGGTGCCGCAGGTCGGCAGGATCTGGTGGACAAGGAAAGCGCGGAGGTCGTGGTGCTGGAGGCCTATCTGCCCAAGCGCCTGAGCGCCGACGAGGTCGATGCCGCCGTGCATGCCCTCGTCACCGAGCTGGGTGCCGCCGGGGCGGGCGACATGGGCAAGGTCATGGGTGCAGCCAAGCAACGACTGGCAGGCAACGCCGACATGGGGCTGGTCTCGGCCGCCGTGAAGCGCGCCCTGACAAAATGACCGCACCTTCCGGAGCACCACGATGAGCAATTCCCTGCCAGTCCAGCGCCTGACCGCCGACGTCTGCGTCGCCCCGCAGCTCAGCCCCGCCGCGATGGCGGAGGCTGCCGCCGCCGGCTTCCGCAGCGTGATCAACAACCGCCCGGACTTCGAACACGGTCCGGACCAGCCGACCAGCGCCGCCATTGAGGCCGCCGCACTGGCCGCAGGCCTGCAGTACGCGCACCTGCCGGTGGCCGGTGGCTACCAGAGTCCGGACGAGATCGCCCGCTTCGCCGAGCTGATCGCCGCGATGCCGCGCCCGTTGCTGTGCTTCTGCCGCAGCGGCGCCCGGTCCACCAGGCTCTTCGTCGCCGCCACCCAGGCAGGCTGAGACCCGCGGCGATGGCACTCGCCGACACCGGTCGCGCCAGCACCGAACGCCGCGGCCCGCGCCGGCTGCGCAAGAAGATCCTGCTGCTGGCGGTCCTGCCACTGCTGGCGGCGCTGCTGCTCATCGCGCTGGCGGTGCGCTTTCAGGCGCTGGATCTGGCACGGCAGGAGCGGGCGCTGGTCGAGTCCGCCTACCTGGCCAGCAAGGAGGCCGAGCTGCGCCACCATGTCGAGATGGCCATGAACATGATCGCGCCCGTCTACGACTCTGGGCGCGACGACGCGGCTGCCAAGGCCGAGGCGATCCGCATCCTCAACAACTTTGATTACGACCGCGGCGATGGCTATTTCTTCGCCTACGAGTACAGCGGCCGCTGCCTGGTGCTGCCGCACCAGCCGGAACTGGTCGGGAAAAACCTCTGGGAGATCCGCGACCGCGACGGTCGCCCCGTGGTGCAAGCACTGGTTGCCAAGGCCAGGGAAGGCCGGGGCTTCTTCCGCTACGTCTGGAACAAGCCCAGCGTGAAGCAGGTGGCGCCCAAGCTCGGCTACGTGGTCGGACTGCAGCGCTGGGGCTGGATGGTCGGCACCGGCATCTACCTGGACGACGTGCAGGCCACGCTCGATCTGCTCGACCAGCAGGGCAGCGCCAACATCGCCAAGACCATGGGGTGGATCGCCAGCATCGCCCTGCTGTCCCTGACCCTGGTCGGGGGCAGCGCGCTGGCGCTCAACCTCAGCGAATACCGCGCCGCCGATGCGCAACTCCAGCTGCTCGCCCGCCAGGTCGTGCAATCGCAGGAGGACGAGCGCGCCCACCTGTCGCGCGAGCTGCACGACTCCACCAGCCAGACACTGGTCTCGATCAAGCTGCTGATGGACAGTGCCATCGGCCAGCTCGGACGAACACCCCTGCCCCTGCCGGCCACGCTCGCGCAGGCCCGCGCCCGCATCGATGACGCGCTCACCGAAGTGCGCCACATCTCGCACCGGCTGCGGCCCGCCGTGCTCGACACGTTCGGCCTGCCCAGTGCCTTGCGCCACTTGGGCGAGGAGTTCGCGGAGCATGCCGAAATGGCGTTTTTCATGCGAGTGCATGGTCGCGCCGACGACCTGCCCGACGAGATCAAGACCGTCCTGTTTCGCATCACCCAGGAAGCACTGACCAACATCGACAAACATGCCAGCGCCGGTCGTGTCGATCTCAGGCTGATTTTTCTCGCTGGCGGGGTGCGCCTGTCATTGTCAGACGATGGCGCGGGCTTCGACGTGGCCGCCATTGGCGCCGATCCGCGCCGCGGCATCGGGCTGCGCAACATGCGCGAACGGGTCGAATCGGTCGGCGGTGTCTTCAAAGTCCGCTCACGCCCGGGCTCGACCCGGGTCATCGCCCAGCTACCCGCCGAGGCGCTGCAGCGCTTTGCCGGCCCACCCTTTCCGGCCTCTACCCATGCGCATCCTGCTCGTCGATGACCATCCCCTCGTGCGTGAAGGCGTGCGCACGCTGCTGTCGAACCAGCCCGGCCACGAGGTGGTCGGGGAAGCGCCCGACGCAGCCACTGCGCTGCAGATGGCAGCCGCGCTGCGACCACAGCTGGTGCTGACCGACATCGGCATGAAGCAGACCAACGGCATCGCGCTCACCGCCCAGCTCCGCGCGCAGTGGCCAGAGATGGCAGTGATCGTGCTCAGCATGTACGACAACCCCGAGTACGTCCAGCAGGCGATGCAGGCAGGTGCCAGCGGCTATGTGCTCAAGGATGCCCCCTCGTCGGACATCGTCGAGGCCATCGCCGCGGTGGCCGCGGGCAGCACCTTCCCGAGCCGGCATGTGGTCCGACCGGTGACGCACCAGAGCGATACGCGCACCCAGCTGTCCGAACGCGAAGCCGAAATCCTCCAGTGCCTGGCCCGCGGCATGTCGAGCAAGCAGATCGCCGCCGACCACGACCTGAGCGTGCGCACCGTCGAGACGCACCGGCAGAACATCCGCCGCAAGCTGCGCATCGAAGGCCAGGCGGAACTGATCCGCTACGCGGTCGAGCACTGCCGGCCGGGCAGCGGCCTGCGTAGTGCTGCGTAGTCGTAAGACCCGATGCGTCGGATCGGGGTTTTCGAGTGTGATAGCCGCTTCCAATCGGAGCTTTTAGCCGTGTTCAATCAATTGCTTTCCTTGGCCCATGCCATCGACCGCCTGACCGATGGTTTCGGTTGGCTGGCGAAATGGGCCGTTCTTGCCTCCTGCGTGATCAGTGCCAGCAATGCCGTGATCCGCTATTTCCTCAACACCAGCTCCAACGGCTGGCTCGAAATCCAGTGGTACCTGTTTGCCGCCTGCGTGATGCTGGGGGCGGCGCAGGTGCTGCGGGTCAATGAACACGTCCGCGTGGACCTGTTCTACGGGCGGCTGTCCAGCCGCGGGCAGGTGTGGGTCGACCTGTTCGGTCTGGTGTGCTTCCTGCTGCCGGTCATCGGGGTGATGGCCTGGATGACCTGGGATCTCTTCCTCGGCAAGTTCAGTTCCGGCGAGATGTCCAACAACGCCGGTGGCCTGATCCGGTGGCCTGCGGTGCTGATGCTGCCGATCGGCTTCGGGCTCGTCTGGTTGCAGGCGCTGGCCGAGATCGTCAAACGCATCGGCTGGCTCACCCACCAGTACGAGATGGACACCCACTACGAAAGGCCCCTGCAATGAGCATGGAGCCCTTTCCTCCACTGATGTTCGCCGGCCTGATCGCGATCATGCTGATCGGGTTCCCGGTGGCCTTCGCGCTGGCCACGCTCGGCCTGACCTGCGGCATGTATGCCATCCACATGGGCTGGTTCAATCAGGCCTTCCTGTCGAACGTGCCGCTGAACATCTTCGGCATCCTGTCGAATGACCTGCTGCTGGCGATCCCGTTCTTCACCCTCATGGGCGCCTTGCTG
>JBEANV010000118.1:0-9491 GCA_041165285.1 Pseudomonadota bacterium
GCCGCCGTGGGCTGGGCTTGACATGGTCTGTCTCCTCAGCGCCGGGCCGCTGACAGCGGTCAAGCACTGTCTGGGTGGGTGGGAAACGCCAGCGTACGCCGATTGGCCGGGTGCAACAAGCGTGTGTCCCCGCCAGTTTCCGCCTGTGCGACCATGGGGCCAACATGAAGCTCCTTGACACCGCCCGCACCTGGGCCGCCCGCATCAAGCGCGACGGCCTGACGCTCTGGTTTTCCCTGCGCGATGCGCGCACGCCGTGGCTGGCCCGCGCATTGGCGTGGCTGGTCGTCGCCTACGCGCTCAGCCCGATCGACCTGATCCCGGACTTCATCCCGGTGCTGGGCTATCTGGACGATGTGCTGCTGCTGCCGGGGCTGATCTGGCTGACGGTGCGGCTGCTGCCGGACGCGGTGCTGACTGACTGCCGCCAGCAGGCGGACGCCTGGGTCCAGGCGCGGCAAGGCCGGCCGCGCAGCCTGTTCGGCGCGGCGCTGGTCATTGCGCTGTGGGGCCTGGTCGTGTGGTGGGCGTGGAGTGCCTGGGAACAGCGTTGAAGCTCATTCGGCCTTGAAGCGGGATGCACGCTGCTCGGTGCAGATCTGGATCGAGTATTCGGCATAGAACTCGGCGCGGCCCTTCTTCTTGGCGGCGACGTGTTCCGGGTGGGTCGCCCAGCCGTGCATCGACTCTTCGGAGTCGAACTCGACGATGGTGACCCGCTCGCCGTCCGCGGCGGTGAAGCCCTTGTGCGAGACGTGGCCGGGCATGGTGCGCGCCAGTGTGCTCATGCGGTCGGCCCAGTCGGTGTAGTCGGCGACGGCGTCGGGTTTCAGGCGGCTGCGGAAAATGATGACGTGCATGGCAGGCTCCGTGGGCAGGACGAGGGTTGTCCGGCGTGGATTCTGCCCATCAGCGACCGAGTCCGGCGGCCAGCATCTGCGTGATCTCGGCTGCGGGCACCGCGCGGCAGCCGCGTGCGTTCTGTCCTGCCCACAGCGGGGAAAACGCGCTGCTGCCCCGGGCCTCCGCGGCGGCGCGCAGCGGTGCAGAAGCAGCCGTGGCCAATGGAAACCGAGGCACAGCGCTGTGCAGTGGCCCGAAATCGGCCATGAAACGGTTGACGATGCCACGCGCAGGGCGACCGGTGAACAGGTTGGTCAGCGCCGTGTGGTGGGCCGCGTCGCCTTGCAGTGCGGCGCGGTGGACGGCGCTGGTCGTCGCCTCCGGGCAGAGCAGATAGGCCGTGCCGACCTGCACGCCAGCCGCACCGAGTGCCATTGCCGCAGCCACGCCCGCCGCGTCCGCAATGCCGCCCGCCGCGATGACGGGGATGTTCACCGCAGCGACGACCTGCGGCAGCAGTGCGAAGGTGCCTGCCTGCCGGGTCACGTCGTCCGAGAGGAAATGGCCGCGGTGCCCGCCCGCTTCCAGCCCCTGCGCGATGATGGCATCGACGCCGTGGGCCTCCAGCCAGCGTGCTTCCTCGACCGTGGTGGCGGATGACAGCACCTTGGCGCCCCAGCCACGCACCCGGGCCAGCAACTCGGGCGACGGCAATCCGAAATGGAAACTCACCACCGGCGGCGCGAAGGTGGCCAGGATGTCGGCGCTTTCCGCGTCGAACGGCCGCCGACCCGGGCCAGCAGGGATCGCACCGGGGTCAATGCCGAATTCGGCGTAGGCCGGGGCCAGCGTGGCGCGCCAGGTGGCCTCGCGTGCAGCATCCGGCTCCGGTGGGGTGTGGCAGAAGAAGTTGACGTTGAACGGCCGGGTGGTCTGCGCCCGGATGGCCGCGAGTTCCTGCCGCAGCGTGTCCGGCCCGAGCATCGCGCAGGGCAGCGCGCCTAGCCCGCCCGCGTTCGAGACCGCGACCGCCAGCGCGCTGCCCTGCACGCCGGCCATGGGCGCCTGCAGGATGGGGACATCGAGGCCGAGGAGGGTGGTGATGTGCATGGATGCGTGACTCACTTTTTGGCTGCGTGTTGGTCGACTGTGGCATGGTCTCGGGCAGACTTCCCTTCGACGTTGCCAGTCAAAAGACAAGAAACGATGCCAGACACCCGATTCCGAACCGCGCTGGTGACCGTGCTGGCGCTGCTGGGCGCTGCTGCGGCCCAGCCCGCCGCCTCGCAGGCGGACCCCCAGGCCATGACCACCCGCGTCGCCGCCTGCACCGCCTGCCACGGCAAGCAGGGCCGAGCCACCCCCGACGGCTACTTCCCGCGCATCGCCGGCAAGCCTGCAGGCTACCTGTTCAACCAGCTCGTCAACTTCCGCGATGGCCGCCGCCACTACCGGCCGATGACGCGCCTGCTCGACCACCTGAGCGACGACTACCTGCGCGAGATCGCCGAGCATTTCGCGTCGCTCGACGTGCCGTATCCGCCACCCGCCACGCCCGGCCTGTCGGCAGCAGTGCTGGCGCAGGGCCGGGCGCTGGTGCTCAAGGGGGACGCTGCGCGCGAGGTGCCTGCATGCGTGCGCTGCCACGGGGACGCGATGACGGGGGTCGCGCCGGCCGTCCCGGGTCTGCTCGGGCTGCCGCGCGACTACCTGAACGCGCAGCTCGGTGCCTGGAAAACCGGCCAGCGCCACGCCGCCCAGCCCGACTGCATGGCCAGGATCACCGACAAGCTCACCTCGACCGACATCACCGCCGTGGCCGCGTGGCTGGCGGCGCAGCCGGTGCCGGTGCCGTCGAAGGCGGTGGCAAGTTCTGCACTGGCACAGCCGCTGCCGATGGACTGCGGGGGTGTGCAATGAAGCGCGTGTTCCTTTGGGCCGTGGGCGGTGTACTGGCTGCGCTGGCGGTGGGTGCGGTGGCGGTCGCGTGGCTCGATTCGGCCGATGCGCCGCCCTCGGCACAGCCCCGCCCGGTCGCCACCGACGGGGCGACCATCGCGCGGGGCCGCTACCTGGCCCGCGCCGGCAACTGCGCCGCCTGCCACACCCGCCGCGGCGAGTCGCCGTATGCGGGCGGCGAGGCGCTGCGCACGCCCTTCGGCACCGTCTACGGCGGCAACCTCACGCCGCATGACACGACCGGACTTGGCCGCTGGAGCACCGACGATTTCTGGCGGGCACTGCACCATGGCCGCTCGCGCGACGGGCAGATGCTGACGCCGGCCTTCCCCTACCCGCACTTCACGCAGGTCACGCGCGAGGACAGCGATGCGCTGTTCGCTTTCCTGCGCAGCGTGCCGGCGGTGGACCGGCCGAGCACGCCGAATGCGCTGGCCTTTCCCTACAACACCCAGCTCGCGCTGAAGGTGTGGCGGGCGCTGTACTTCCGGCCCGGCACGTTTGTCGCCCAGCCGGCCAAATCTGCCGAATGGAACCGGGGCGCCTACCTTGTCCACGGCCTGGGCCACTGTGCTGCCTGCCATGGCACGCGCAACGCGATGGGCGCGACGATGCCCGACCGTGCCTTCGACGGTGGCACGGTCCCCGGCCAGGGCTGGTATGCGCCCGCGCTGACGCTCGCAGCCGAGGGCAGCGTGGCCGCGTGGCCGGTGGCGGACGTGGTCGGGCTGCTGCGCGACGGCGTGGCCGCTGGCACGGGCGCCACGGTGGTCGGGCCGATGGCCGAGGTGGTCGCCCGCAGCACGCAGCACCTGGGTGCGGCCGACGCGCAGGCGATGGCGGTGTTCCTGCGCGACCTGCCGGTGCGCCCGGCCGCCGACGCCCCCCGCGTCCGCCCACCTGACGCCCGTACGCTCGACCGCGGCGCCAAGGTCTACGCCGACCAGTGCGCCACCTGCCACGGCGAGCGGGGCGAAGGCCGGCCCGGCGCCTTCCCCGCGCTGGCCGGCAACCGGGCGGTGACGATGGCCGATCCGACCAACCTCATGCGCGTGATCCTGCAAGGTGGCTATGGCCCGTCCACCGCTGGCCGCCCGCGTCCGCACGGCATGCCGCCCTTTGGCCATGTCCTCGACGACGCGGACATCGCCGCCGTCAGCACCCATGTGCGCACCGCCTGGGGCAACACGGGTACGCCGGTGAACCAGGTGCAGGTGGTGCAGCTGCGCGAAGGACGTGACTGAGTGGCGTGAAAGAAGGCCGTCGTGCCGATTGCCTGAAAATGAGGCAGCGTAAGAAAATCCCTGCCCTGACAACCACTTGCCAACACTCCACACCGCTTGTGAACACCTTTATCCACAGGCAGCGGGGATAACCGGAGACTGCCCATGGCCGTCAGCATTTTCGACCTGTTCAAGATCGGCATCGGGCCGTCCAGCTCCCACACGGTCGGGCCGATGCGGGCAGCGCGGCTGTTCACGCAGGGGTTGTTGCACGCGGGTCTGCTCGGCTGCGTGGCCCGCGTGCAGGTGGATCTCTACGGCTCGCTCGGCGCCACCGGCAAGGGCCACGGCAGCGACACCGCCGTGCTGCTCGGCCTCGGCGGGCACGAGCCGGACACGGTGGACGTGGACCTGATCCCCGTACTGCTCGGCGAAGTGCGCCAGCGGCGCTGCATCGTGCTCGACGGCACGCACCCGGTCACGCTGGACGAGGGAGGGGATGTGGTGTTCCACCGCCGCGAAACCCTGCCGCTGCACGCCAACGGGATGCGCTTCTCTGCCTTCGACGCGGCAGGCGCGGTGCTCGCCGAGCGGGTGTATTACTCGGTGGGCGGAGGTTTTGTCATCAGCGAGCAGGTCGCCGCGGATGGCCAGCGCCAGAAGGTGATCGCGCCCGACACCAGCGTGCTGCCGCTGCCCTTCCACAGTGGCGCCGATCTGCTGGCGCTGACGCAGGCGCACGGTTGCAGCATCGCCGAGGTGATGTGCCGCAACGAGCGCCACTGGCGGCCGGATGCCGAGACGGACGCCGGTTTGCTGCGCATCTGGCAGGTGATGCAGGCATGTGTCGAGCGAGGCTGCCGCACGGAGGGCACGCTCCCCGGGGGCTTCAAGGTGCGCCGTCGGGCGGCGGCGCTGTCACGGGCGCTGACCGCGCTGGACGCAAAAGGCGCCAAGGCTGCCGATCCGCTGGTCGTGCTCGACTGGGTGAACCTGTACGCGCTGGCAGTCAACGAGGAGAACGCCGCTGGCGGGCGGGTCGTCACGGCGCCGACGAATGGCGCGGCCGGGATCATCCCCGCGGTGCTGCATTACTACACCCGCTTCGTGCCTGGTGCGGATGAGCGCGGCGTCATCGACTTCCTGCTGACGGCTGCGGCGATCGGCTTGCTCTACAAGGAAAACGCCAGCATCAGCGGTGCCGAGGTGGGCTGCCAGGGCGAGGTGGGCGTGGCATGTTCGATGGCGGCGGCGGGGTTGGGCGCGGTGATGGGGGGCACGCCCGCGCAGGTCGAGAACGCCGCCGAGATCGGCATGGAGCACCACCTCGGCCTGACCTGCGACCCGGTGGGCGGACTGGTGCAGATCCCCTGCATCGAGCGCAACGCCATCGCCTCGGTCAAGGCCATCAACGCCGCCCGCATGGCGCTCTACGGCGATGGCACCCACCACGTCAGCCTCGACAAGGTGATCAAGACCATGCGGGAAACTGGGGCCGACATGCACACCAAGTACAAGGAGACCGCCCGCGGTGGGCTGGCGGTCAACATCGTGGCGTGCTGAACTTCTCCGAGTTCAGTCCGCCAGCACCACGCCCGCTTCCGGCAGGCTGACCTTGTCGTCCGTGCTGAACTGGTAGTCCTGGAACACATGTTCCGCCGTGAGCAACTGGTAGCGCCCGTCGGCGTGGCGGTGCGACGTGTCCTTCAGGCGCCAGGTGAGCTGGCCGCAGGTCCAGATGTCGAAGTTGCGCATGTGCGTGCACAGGCAGGTCTTGTCCATCACCGAGATGCGCTTGACACCCGGATGCGCTGCCACTTCGCGGTTGTAGGCCGTGATGTAGGCGCACTTGCCGCCCGAATCGAGCAGGTAGCCGTAGGCTTCGCAGTTCGGCCGGATGCCGTCGCCGATGCCGGGGCTGGCCTTGATCATGCGCATCGGGTAGCCGGTGGGCGAGATCTGGTTGACCTCGATGTCATCCTCGTCAGCCTTGAAGTATTCCTGCTTGATGTCGTCGGGCAGGCCGCATTCCTTGGTCACGGTGAAGCGCGTGGCCACCTGCACGCCTGCGCCGCCCATCTCCAGGAAACGCACCGCATCGCTGCCGGTGAAGATGCCGCCAGCAGGCAGCACGGGGATGTCGAGCTGCTCGGCCCTCATCCACGCCAGGATCTCGGCGACGATGGTGGCGAGGTCGTACTGCGCCCAGTCCATGCCGAAGCCGAGGTGGCCGCCGGCCAGCGGGCCTTCGACGACGATGTAGTCGGGCAGGCGGTTCAGGCGGGCGTTCTTCTTCAGGAAGAGCTGCAGCGCGCGCAGCGACGACACGATGATGCCGAGCTTGGCGTCGCGGAAGCGCGGGTGGTCCTCGATCAGCGCGAAGGAGCCGAGGTGCAGGCCGGCGGCGAGCGTGATGCCGTCGATGCCGGCGTCCAGCGCCGAGGCCATGCGCACCTTCAGCGTCTCCTTCGGCGCGTTCATCGTCAGCTTTTCCATGCAGTTGATGAACACCAGGCCGCTGCCCTGCTTGCGGGTCATGGTGCTCTCGACGTGCAGCCGGGTGGCTTCGGCGAGGTGGCCGAGGTCGAACTTGACGGCCGACTTGTCCGCGGACTCGACGTTGAGCTTGTACATCGCCTGCTTGGCCTTGACGTACTTGGTCTTGTAGCGGCGGTCGGTGACGGTCTTGATCATCGCGTCCGAGATGTGGCCGACGCCGCCCAGCCGGGCCGCCTCCACCGCCAGGTCGGAGGAGGAGATGTCCACGCCCATGCCGCCGACCATGATGGGTACCAGCTCGTGGCGGCCCATCTTCATGCGGAAGTCGTCCAATCGTTTCATCGCGTATATCCTCGGGGCGTGCCCCTGTCGTTCTAGATCTGGATGCAGAGTTCAAAGCCTCTTCGTTCGGCGGAGCTTGGCAGTGCAGTGTGACTGTGCCACGCCGTGCGCACTGTGCGTATTGTCAGGGACTTGCCTGTCAGGGACTTGCTGCGGTGTCAAACGGAGTGGACGCGTGGCTGACCCGCTCAGCTTCCACCAGAACGGCTGGCCGCCAGCACGACACAGGTTGTCGTGGCGTGGGCATAGAGCTTGCCATCTGGGCCGATCAGCCGTCCTTCGGCAAAACCGACCTGCCGTCCGGCGTTGATGACCCGCCCTTCGGCGCGCACCAGCCCGACGTTCGGCGTCAACGCGCGGATGTAGCTGATCTTCAACTCGGCCGTCGTGTAGCCGCGCCCGGCCGGCAATGTGGTGTGGACCGCGCAGCCCACGCAGGAGTCGAGCAGCGTGGCAATCCAGCCGCCATGGATGGTGCCCATCGGGTTGGCGAAGCGAACGTGCGGGCGGCCCTGGAAGACGAAGCGGCCGTGCTCGAACTCGACCGGCACGAAGTCCATCGTTGCACTGATCGGCACCGAGGGCAGTTCGCCGCGACCGATGGCGGCAAACCACTCCAGCCCGCTCAGGTGGGCGATCTGCTCCGGGCGGGCGATGCCCGGTGCCGACAGTGCCTGGCGCACCCGTGCCTCGTCGGCTTCCCAGCGGGCGAGGGTGGCGGCGGTGTCGTGGGACGGGGTGGAGGGGTGAGAGGGTGTGACCATGGTGTTGCTGTGCTGGCGGCAAGAGTGCCCGGAGCTGAAGCAGAGCACGGGCACTGCGCCATGGCTGTCACGCCGGAGTCAGCACCGCGAGGGGCTTGTCGCGCAGAGACCGATGGACCAACTCCAGCAGAAATGGAAGGAATTCTGCGGGCATTTCAGGCAACAGGGCCTGGTGCGGCTGTCGATACTGCATTGCGCCTATTTCTGAATTTTCGGACCACGCTCCGTCTAGCTGTCACGAGCCCAACATGCCCCAATTCATCCGCAACCTCCGTCTTTCACGCAAATTTGCCTTGCTGGGGGCGGTCGCCGCGGTGGTGGTGGTGTTGCCATTGTCGTACTACGTGCGCAGCGTCGAGGAGGATCTGGACCGTACCCGGTCCGAGCAGTCGGGCATCGAACCCTCTCGCGGCCTGCTGCGCGTGATCCAGCTGACCCAGCAGCACCGGGGCCTGTCTGCGGCAGTGCTGGGCGGCAAGTCCGACGTCGAGCCTCAACGCAGCGGGCGACAGACGGAAACCGAGCAGGCCGTCGAGGCGTTCAACCTGCTGTCCCGTCACCTGGGCGAGGATCCCCGGCTGCGCGACGACTGGGAGCGTGTGGCCGGCGAGTGGCGCGCCTTGTCCAAGGATGTGGCGAAGCGCAGTGTGTCCGGTCCGCAGAGTTTCGAGCGCCATACGGCGCTGATCGCGCGCCAGATCGAGCTGCACGGCCGGGTGATGGATGCGGCCGGGTTGACGCTGGAGGCTGAACCGGCGCCCTATTTCCTGATCGTCGCCACGATGCAGCTGGCACCTGAACTCTCGGAGTCGCTTGGCCAGATGCGGGCCGTCGGCGCGCTGGCGCTTGGCCGGCAGGAGCTGGCGCCAGAGCAGCGGACCGCACTCTTGTCCCTGGCCGACCGTGCGCAGCGCCAGGCGCACGACATGGGCCTCAATCTGGACAAGGTGTTCCATCTCGACGCCGCTGCCAAGGCGACGCTGGGTGACGATGTTGCCCGGGTGCAGGCGGCCGTCGCTGCTGCCCATCGGCTGACGCAGGAGCAGATCCTGGGCGCCACGGCGCTGACCTATGCGCCGGCGGACTATTTCAAGGGAATGACCGAGTCGATCGATCAGGTCTACGGTTTGCAGCACAAGGCGGGTCAAGTGGTCGAAGCCGAGCTGGCTGGACGCCTCGACAAGGCCCGGCACTTCGAATGGATGCTGATCGGTTCGTGTCTGCTGCTGAGCGGGCTGGGCCTGGCGCTCGGCCGAGCGGTGACACGCTCCATCACGGAAGCGGTGGAAGCGGCGCGGGCTTCGGCGTTGCGCATCGCCAATGGCGACCTGACCCTCGCTCCACCAGCGACCTCACGCGATGAGCTGGGCGAGCTGATGACGGCGATGGCGGCGATGCAGGCCTCTCTGACCCGCGTGGTCGGCACCGTGCGCCAGAACGCTGACAGCGTGGCCACAGCCAGCGTGCAGATCGCCCAGGGCAATCTGGATCTGAGCACCCGCACCGAGCAACAGGCCAGTGCGCTGGAGGAAACCGCCGCCACGATGGACGAGCTGAACTCGACCGTCCGCACCAACGCCGAGAACGCCCAGCAGGCCAACGCACTGGCCCAGGGCGCCACCAGTGTCGCGGTGCGCGGCGGCGAGATGGTTGCTCAGGTGGTGGAGAAAATGGACGGCATCAGCGCGGCTTCGCGCAAGATCGCCGAGATCATCGGCGTGATCGACGGCATCGCCTTCCAGACCACCCTCCTGGCCTTGAACGCTGCCGGCGAGGCGGCCCGCGCAGGTGAGCAGGGTCGTGGCTTCGCGGTGGTCGCGTCCGAGGTGCGCGCCCTGGCCGGCCGATCAGCCACGGCCGC
>JBEANV010000119.1:0-4587 GCA_041165285.1 Pseudomonadota bacterium
CGTGTCGCCCGCAGAGAAGCAGCCCGGCAGGTCGGGCACCACGACACCCCACGCGGTCGTGTCGGTGCCGGGTTCGATGGCAATGGGGTCGCGCATAGGGGTTCCCTTTCAGATGCCGGCCACTTGCCGGATGGACTTCACAAGGCCGATGCCCAGATCCTTCTTCGGGTGCGGCACGACAACGGTTCCGGGCCGGCTTGGATGCTTGAAGATGTGGTGCGAACCGGTCACGCGGTCAAGCGCCCAGCCAGCACGCCGCAGGTCACGTATCAGGTCGGCGCTCGTCATTTGTGTATCGTACACACCTAATGATGTTGAATCAAGCTCATCTCTGTTGACCAATCACGCTCTGCGCCACGACACCGGCAGGCACCTCGACCCACTCGCACAGCGTGCCGAACGAACGGCGCAGGCCGTGGATGGTCAGGTGCGGCAGGCCAGCAGCGGACAGGGCGCGCTCGTGGGCTTCGGCCTGAGCGATGGCGCCGAACTCGGGATGCTCCCCGCACCATCGCAGGAAGGCGGCCAACTGCCGGAACGCCAGCGCATCCACAGCCGGGCGTGCAGGGGCTTCAGCGGCCATCCATGCGGCGATGGTGTCGGCGTCAATCAGCGCCAGCGGACGGGCCAGCAGGGGGCGCAGGATGCCGGCTTGCGTGGTCTTGACCTTGGAGCGGGTGCGCGGCTCGCCCCCGGCCTGCACCATCACGGCATGGTTCCGGGCGTGGCGCTCGCTCCACTTCGGCGCCTGGGCAGCGGTGTAGACCTCCCATGCCTCAAGCCCGTGACTTGCTGGCGCTGGCGTTCGACCTTCGCGGCGGCGCGGTCGGCGGTGTCACTGGCGATGGTGGCGGCTTTCTCTGCACGGGGGTCGGTGCCGGCTTTGATGAACGACATCAGCCGCAGCGCCTCGCCATTGGCGCCGCGCCCGGTCGGGTTGCCCTTGCGGTCCTTCGGGACACGGATAGGCATCGAAGCGGGTCCGAGGTCACTTGCGGGCGGTCTGCCAATAAAATCAAGGACTTAGCACGGTTTTCCGCTTGTACGGGCAGATGGTGCAGGTCAACCGGCAGTTCGCCGAGCTGTGGGCCTTTGCTGCCCCGATCACGGTGCCGGCGGAGGGCGCAGGGTTGCTGACCCATCTGCCTGCGCAGTTGCGCGATCCGCAAGTGCTGGCGCTGGACCAGCCGTTTCTGGTGGGGGACCAGCTGCTGAATATCAGCGCCAGCGTCGGGCCGACATGGCTCTCTACCGGGCCAAGGACGCCGGGCGCAACGGCTTCCAGTGCTTTCGGGAGAACGTGTCAGAGCCCGTGGCCGATGGCGCGGTCGAGGTGGGTGTAGCCCCCGTCGACCACGATCCACTGGCCCGTGGTGTGGCTGGAGCGCGGCGACAGCAGGAAGACCACCATGTCGGCGATCTCCTCGGGTGTGGTCATGCGCCGGCCGAGCGGGATGCGGCGCTCGATCGCTGACAGCGCGCCCGCCGGGTCCGGCATTCGCGCCAGCTCGCCCCGGTACATCGGCGTCATCACTTCGGCCGGGATGACCGCGTTGACCCGGATGCCGTCGTCCCGCAGCGCCGCGGCCCATTCGCGGGTCAGGCCGAGCAGCGCGCCCTTGCTGGCGACGTAGCCGCTGGTGTCGCCCTGGCCGGTCAGCGCGGTCTTGGAGCCTATGTTGACGATGGCGGCGCCGCCCGCCGGGCCGTGGGCCTTCAGGTGCGGCAGGCAGAGGTGGGCCATCAGGTAGCAGTGCGTCAGGTTGCGGTCGATGGATTGCACGAAGGCGCTGCGGCCGGCCTCCAGTCCGACGTGGTCGTTGACGCCCGCGTTGTTCACCAGCCCGTGCAGCCCGCCCAGCGACTCGGCCGCCTGGGCGACCGCCGCACGGCAGGCATCCTCGTCGGTGAGGTCGAGGCGGTGGAATTGCGCTGCGGGCTGGAGCGTGCGCAGCGCGTGGTCGAAGTCGGCCGGCAGCGGATCACGTCCGAAGACCACCGGAATGGCGCCTTCGCGTGCGAGGCTCAACGAGATTGCGGCGCCGATGCCCGATCCGCCGCCGGTGACGAGGTAGGCGCGGTCGTTCAGGTGCAGGTTCATGGGGTTGGTGTGTCGGGAAGCAGGAGGCCATAGAAGCGGGCGGCATTGGTGCAGCGGATGGCGTCGCGCTCGACGGCGGTCAGCGGGGCGATCAGGGCCTCGCTCACGTCGATCCAGCGGGCGTAGTCGGCGGCGAGGTTCAGCACTGGCCAGTCGCTGCCCCACAGCAGCCGCTGCGGGCCGAACAGCGCCAGCAGCGTGTCCCACACCGGTTGCAGTGCCGCGATGCTGTGCGGACCACCGGCGCGGGCAGGACCGGCGGCCTCCGTCAGCAAACCGGACAGCTTGCACTGCACGCCCGGCAGCGCCGCAAGTCCCGTCAGCCCGCTGCGCCACGCCGCTGCCCATTCGCCGGACCAGCCTTGCGCAAGCTGCGGCTTGGCGGCGTGGTCGATCACCACCGGCAGGTCCGGCCAATCGTGCAGGAAGCGCAGCAGCGGTGGCAGATGCCACGGCTGCACCAGCGCATCGAAGCGCAGCCCGAGGCGAACGAGCGTGCGCATGACCTCGGGATGCGGCGCCCGGGCGATCCAATCGGCATCCGGCAGATCCTGCAGCATGGGCCGCACGCCTTTCACCTTGGGATGTCGCGCCCAGCGTTCCAGCGTCGCCACCGATTCGATCCGGCCCAGATCCACCCAGCCGACCACGCCGCCGATGAAGGGATGTGCCTCGGCCAGCGACAGCAGGAAGTCGGTCTCGGCTTCGCTGTCTGCCGCCTGCACCAGCACGGTCTGCACCACGCCATGCGCGGTCAACAGCGGTTGCAGGTCGGCGGGGTCGAAGTCGCGGCAGATCGGGGCCAGTGCCGCCACGTCCGGGCGCAGCCAGCGGTAGTCACCGCGCGCGGGGCGCCAGAAATGCTGGTGGGCGTCGATGCGTCGGGGTGGGGTGGCGGCCATGTGGGTGGCATCTTGGCCACTTTGCCGGCCCGTGGTGCGGGGAGTTTCCCGCGGCGTTCATGCGGGCTGGGTGCGGACGTGGTGCCGCTCGCCGGGCGTCAGCGCGTCATCGGCGAGCAGGCGCAGCACCGCTGCCGCCACGTCCTCGACCCGGCCGAGTGCCCCGTCGCGCTGGCGCTGGGCGAAGGCCGCCGCGCCGGGGTAGTCGTCCGGCGAGGCGCTGCGCAGCGTGGCCTGCATGTCGGTGTCAAGCGCACCGGGGTCGATGCTCAATGCGCGGAAGGGATGGGGCTGCCGCATCTGCTCGGCGGCCACGACACGTAGGAACTGGTCCATGCCCGCCTTGGCTGCGCTGTAGAGCGACAGCCCGGCATGGGCGCGCACAGCGGCGCCCGAGGTGATGTGCGCCACCACCTTGCGGCCGGGGCAGCACTGGAAATGCGCCATCGCCGTGGCGAGGAAGGCGATGCCCGAAACGAGGTTGACGTTCAGCGCGTCGATGACCTCGCACGTCGGCCTGTTCGCTGCGGGACCAAGCGGCTGCACCATGCCGGCGTTGTGGATCACCAGCAACTCGGCCACCGACATCGGGTCGATCCCGGCCAGCACCGCGCCGAGCGCCTGCGCCACCGCCGCCGGCTGCGCCAGATCGACCCGCACCGAGTCCGCCGTCGGCGCCGAGCGCGACAGCTCGACCACGCGCCAGCCCTCGGCCTGCAACTGCGTGACCAGCGCCCGTCCGAGGCCGCGTGAGCCGCCCGTGACCAGCGCCAGTCGAGTGCCCGTGGCGGAACTCACAGCACCACCTTGCGGGCGTGCAGCGCCTCGGCCTGCCCGCTCGGCGCCCGGCACTCGATGCCCCGCAGCGCCATCAGTCCCTGGAACGTCGCCTCGGCGAACCAGCCCTTCGAGCGTTGCGTGCCGAAGTGCGCCATCAGGTGCTGCACCTTGCGCTGCGCGATCTCGGCCGGCAGCGGCACGTAGACATTGGGCTGGCCGAGGTCGCCTTCGTACTTCGGGATCTCGTACTCCAGCACGAGGTGGTCGCGCCAGGTCTGCCACGTCAGCTCGCCCACCGTGCGGTGGTCCTGGTGGCGGTCTTCCAGCCGGTGGGTGAGCACCACGTCGGGCGTGGTGCGCCGGGCGATGTCCGACAGGAACGCCTTCAGCCGCGCCGTCTCGGATGGGAAATGCGCATCGCTGAAATCACCGATCACCACCTCCACCGAGGCTGCGCCTTCCAGCAACGTATGGGCACTGCGCCGCGCTTCGTCGGCGCGCTCACCCGGCGCGCTCAGCACGACCCAGGTGACATGAACCTCCGGCACCTCGGCCAGCCAGCGCAGCACCGCGCCGCCGCAGCCGATCTCGATGTCGTCGCTGTGTGCCCCGAGGCAGAGCAGGTCAAGCCGGCCACGCCCGGCCGCCGGGTTCAGGGACAGCATGTCGTGTGCGCCGGCTCGATCTGCCCGGGCTTCCAGACCATCCACGGACAGTTGCCCTTGCCCTCCATCCGGTCGTAGGTGATCTTGTCCTTGAAGGTGTCCATCGGCTGCCAGAAACCGCGGTGGCGGAAGGCGCCGA
>JBEANV010000120.1:0-3980 GCA_041165285.1 Pseudomonadota bacterium
GGCCTGGATGACCTGCAGCGTGCGGTCCACATGCGCCGAGGCATCAGGGTGAAAGCTCACGAGATCGGCGCCAGCCTTGCAGAACGCCTGCGCCAGCGCGTCCACGGGCGAGACCATCAGGTGAACGTCGATCGGCGCAGGCGTGCCATCCGGTTTCACCGAATGTTTCTTCAGCGCCTGGCAGACCATCGGCCCGAAAGTCAGGTTGGGCACGTAATGGTTGTCCATCACGTCGAAGTGGATCCAGTCGGCGCCGGCGGCGAGCACATGGCGCACTTCCTCGCCCAAGCGGGCGAAGTCGGCCGAGAGGATGGAGGGGGCGATGCGGTAGATGGGAGTCATGCCCCGGATTCTAGGGAACAGACGGGTTACAGGCGCTGACGGAGGAGCGGTGTCAGACGCTCGGGGCGGCCGGCTCACGCCACTGCCGCAGGTGCTGACCTGCGTCGACGAAGATCGTCTGCGCCGTGACCCGGCCGGCACCCATCAGCCAGACCACGGCATCGGCCACGTCCTCGGGCGTGCTCGCGCCCCGCAGCGGAGAGGCCAGCGCCGCAGCCTCGAAGCGCGCCGCGTCGGCGCCGTGCGGCAGCAGCGTCGGCCCCGGCGCGACGGCGTTGACGCGGAACGGCGCAAGCGTCAGCGCCAGCCGCTTCAGCGCGGCGTACATCGCGCCCTTGGACAGGCAGTAGCTCAGAAACTGGTCGTGCAGGTTCTCGACGTTCTGGTCGAGCAGCACCAGCGCCTGCCCGGTCGGAAAACGCCGCGCCGCCGCCAGCGTCATCAGCACCGGCACCTCGTAATGCACCGCGTGGTTGGCCCGGAAATTCGCCAGCGTCGCCGAGTCGCGGTCGTCGTTGTCGAAGATGCTGGCGTTGAACACGACGGCCAGTTCGGCCTGCGGTGGCAGCGTGTCGAGGAGGCGGTCGAAGGACACGAGCGTGGCCTCGGCCTCGGCGAAATCGGCCTGCCAGACGCCCAGCGGCACCGGGTTGAGTGCGCGGTCAAGGGCCTGCGCCTGCTCGACGCCGCGGAATGCGTGCAGCAGCACCTGCCAGCCCTGTGCCGCCAGCGCACGCGAGATGGCCAGCCCGACCCGCGCGTGGCCGCCGGTGACGAGCGCGATGCGCGGGCCGTCGCTCATGCGGGAATGTCGAATCCGGCGTCCTCGATCGCCGCCTTGAGCTGTGCAGGCGAGACCTGCGCCGCGTCGAAGCGCACTTGCGCCTGACCCGGCTCCAGCGAGACGCTGACAGACTCGACGCCGGGCAGCGCCTGGAGCACGGCGGTGACGCTGCGCACGCAGCCGCCACAGGTCATGCCGGAAATGGGGAAGGTGAGGTCGGTCATGGAAAGCCTGCCTGTCGAATCGGGTCAGAAATCAGTATAGGGTGGACCACGACACCGTTGGCGCATGATCGCCAGCGATGCCCGCACCCCCACAGGAAACAGGAGACCGGACCATGGACACCCTCTTCCATTCGATGAAGGAACTCTTCGCCCAGCTGGGCCTGGACGATGACCCCGCCGCCATCCGCGTGTTCATCGCGCAGCACCGTCCGCTGCCGCTGGAGATCCGGCTGTTCGACGCGCCGTTCTGGTCGCCCTCGCAGCGCGCCCTGATTCAGGAAAAGCTGCAGGAGGACGGGGATTGGTCGGTGCTGATCGACACACTGAACACCCAGCTGCGCGCCGTGCCCCCGCTGCCGCAGGCCAGGTAGCCGACTATCATCCGCCCCATGTCGCACCCCCAGTTCACCTGCACCGCCGTCCCCGCCTACCTCGCCGAACATTCGGACGCGTCGAAAGGGATCTACGCCTTCTCGTACACCATCACGGTGGTCAACACCGGTGACGTGCCGGCCCAGCTCATCGGGCGCCACTGGGTCATCACCGACGCCTCCGGCCACACCGAGGAAGTGCGCGGCCTCGGCGTCGTCGGCCACCAGCCGATGCTCAAGCCGGGCGAGCGTTTCGAGTACACGAGCTGGACCCGGCTGGCTTCGCCCCGCGGGCAGATGCGCGGCACCTTCTTCTGCATGACCGACGAAGCCCGCCCCTTCGACACCCCTGTCCCGGCCTTCGAGCTGTCGCAAGCTCACGCCCTGCATTGACGGCCCTGCTGCTGCGCCTGCGCAAGGCGCTGGCCGCGCGGCCCGACGCCGATCTGCCCACCCTGCTCGACGCCGCAGACCCCGGCGCCACACGCGCCGACCGCCACCTCTGGCTGATCGCGCTGGTGGATGCACTGCGGCCCGCCAGCACCGCAGCCGGCGACACGGCGACACCGCTGGCGCGGCTGCACCACCTGCTCGACCTGCTCGACGCGGACCCTGCGCTGGCCCAGCGCTGCCGCGCCCTGCTGCGCTCGGTGTTCGCCACCGCCGACGCCGGCACGCTGCTGGCGGACTTCGGCTTCTCGCCGCGCTCGGGCTTCGGCGCCGAGCTGATCGACCGGCTGCGCATGGTCACCCTGCCCGGCACGCCCGACACCGGCGATCTCGGCCAGCTCTTCCTGATGGTCTTCCACGACCGCGGCGATGCCGACTGGCTCGGCGCCATCGACGCACCGACGCTGGCGCGCATCGAGCGCCTGCTGGTCGATGACCCCGTGCGCCGGCACTGGCACCGAGCGCTGATCGACTCGGTCCAGATGCTGGCCAGCCAGGTGCGGGCGGTCGGGCTGTCGGCGGCGATCCGGCCACGCATCGACCCCGCGCTGCTGGCCGACCGGCCCTTCCACCAGCTCGCGCAGGCCGCCGCGCTGCTCTCCGACGGAGAGGCCGGCGAGTCCGCGGACACCGCGGAACAGCACCCGCAGCAACAGCAGATGACCTACCTGCGCGTGCTGCTCGACGCCTGCCGCACGGCAGCCGCCAGCGTGCGCGAACACCTCGACGCCTGGGGCGTGTCGGTGGACGTGGTGTTCCAGATCGAACAACTGCACGAGCGCATAGCCCGCATCGAGGCGCTGCTGAATTGCGTGGCTGCCGCCGAGCCGGCACGCGAGTGGCAGTTGCTGACCGTGGCCTTCGCCCGCAGCGTGCAGACGCGGCGCAGCATCGGCGCGCTGTTCTCGCACCACTACGCCCTGCTCGCCCGCAAGGTTGCCGAGCGCAGCGCCGCCACCGGCGAACACTACATCACCCGCACCCGTGACGGCTACTTCGACATGCTGCGCCGGGCCTGCGGTGGCGGGCTGGTGATCGCGGGCACGACGTTCCTGAAATTCGCCATCGGCGCAGTCACGCTGTCGGCGTTCTGGGCCGGGTTCTGGGCTGGCACCAACTACGCCGCCAGCTTCGTGCTGATCCACCTGCTGCACTGGACCGTCGCCACCAAGCAGCCGGCGATGACCGCACCCGCCATGGCCGCCAAGCTGGACAACGTGGGCGACAGCGACGCCGCCACCGAGGACTTCGTCGACGAGGTGGCGCACCTGATCCGCACGCAGATTGCCGGCATCCTGGGCAATGTGCTGGTGGTGGCACCCGCCGTGCTGCTGATCCAGCTCGCCGCCTGGGCGCTGCAGGGTGCGCCGCTGATCGATGCCCACACGGCGCACAAGGTGCTCGACAAGCTCACGCTGCTCGGGCCGACGCTGCCCTACGCGGCGTTCACCGGCGTGCTGCTGTTCCTGTCGAGCCTGATCGCGGGCTGGTGGGAGAACTGGTTCGTCTTCCACCGCCTGGACAGCGCCATCGCGCACAACCCGCGCATCGTGCGCTGGCTCGGCACCGCGCGGGCGCAGCGCTGGTCGGTCTGGTGGCGGGGCAACATCTCGGGCCTGGCCGCCAACTGCTCGCTGGGCATGATGCTCGGACTGGTGCCGTCGCTGGCCACCTTCTTCGGGCTTCCGATCGAGGTGCGCCACGTCACACTGTCGGCGGGCCAGATCGCGGCGACGCTGGGCACGCTGGGGCTGCCGGTGCTGCACGAACCGGCTTTCTGGTGGTGCGTGGCGGCGGTGCCGCTGACGG
>JBEANV010000121.1:0-4469 GCA_041165285.1 Pseudomonadota bacterium
GGCGGCGACCAGTTCGAGGCGCTCTACACGCTGCGCAACACGACGGCGCGGGCGATGAAGGTCAAGGCGACGCTGACCGGCCAGCCCGAGCAGCAGGTGTCGATCGCGGCGGGCGCGGCCACGGAAGTGCGCTGGAAGGTCACGGTGCCGCAGGACGTGACGACGCTGGCCTGGGAAGGCGGCGTCGAGGAGTTGGGCGGCGCAGCAGGCAGCCAGCCAGCGCGGGACCGCATCAAGGTCGTGCAGCAGGTGCAGCCGGCCGTCCCGGTGCGCGTGATGCAGGCGACGATCCGCCAGCTTGATGGCGCCGTGAGCTGGCCGGTCGCGCCACCCGCCGATGCGCTGCCAGGGCTTGGCGGCGTGCAGGTGACGCTCAAGCCGACGCTGGCCGGGGCGCTGCCGGGCATCCGGCGCTACTTCGAGCTGTACCCGTACCACTGCCTGGAGCAGAAGACCTCGCGGGCGATCGGCCTGCACGACACGGCGGCGTGGACCACGCTGGTGGGCGAGCTGCCGACCTACCTCGACCGCGACGGTCTGGCGCACTACTTCCCGCCTTCATCCGACAGCGTGGGTGGCGGCAGTGATGCGCTCACGGCGTATGTGCTGGCGGCGTCGCAGGCGGCGGGCTGGAAGATCCCGGACGCGCCGCGCGAGGCGATGCTGGGCGGGCTGACGGCGTTTGTCGAAGGCCGGCTGGAGCGGCGTTTGCCGTCGCCGCGTGGCGATGCGCTGGAGCGCGACGTGCGCAAGCTCGCCGCGATCGAGGCGCTGTCGCGGCACGGTCGGGCGACGGCGCGGCTGCTCGGTTCGCTGGAGATCGCGCCGCAGCAGTGGCCGACCGCGGCGCTGATCGACTGGCTGGCGATCCTGCGCCGCGTCGAAGGCATTCCGCAGCAGGCGCAGCGGGTGGATGAGGCGCGCAACCTGCTGCGCGCCCGGCTGGTTGCGGGCGGCACGACGCTGAAGTTCGCGGACGAGGCGGGCGATGCGTGGTGGTGGCTGATGACCGGCGCGGACGCCAACGCGGCGCGGCTGCTGCTGACGGCGGTGGACGACGGCGCGGGCTGGCGCGAAGACCTGCCACGGCTCGTCACCGGCCTGATGGCGCGCCTCGACGCGCAGCGCAACGGCGCGTTCGCGACGACGACGGCCAACGTCTGGACCACGCTGGCGCTGGACCGCTTCTCGGCGGTGCATGAGTCCACGCCGGTCACGGGCCGCAGCCGCGCCGCGCTTGGGGCGACGACCCGCGAACTCGACTGGGCGAAGCAGGCGGGCGGTGGCGCGATGAGCCTGCCGTGGGCGGCGCCTGCTGCGGCGTCGGCGACACCGGCCACGCTGACGGTCACGCAGCAAGGCACCGGCAAGCCGTGGATCGCCCTGCAGAGCCTCGCCGCCGTGCCGCTGAAGCAGCCGTTCAGCGCCGGCTACCGCATCGAGCGCAGCGTCACCGGCGTCGAGCAGAAGACCGCCGGCCAGTGGACACGCGGCGACGTGCTGCGCGTGCAGTTGAAGGTGACGGCGATGGCCGACCTCGGCTGGGTGGTGATCAGCGACCCGGTGCCGCCGGGCGCGGCGCTGCTGGGCAACGGGCTGGTCCGGGATTCGCAGATCGCCACGCGGGGCGAGCAGCAGAGCGGCAGTGCCTGGCGTGTGTACGAAGAGCGTCTGCCGGAAGCCTGGCGCGCCTACTACGCCTGGCTGCCCCGCGGCACGCACACCGTCGAGTACACGATGCGCCTGAACACCGCTGGTCGCTACACCTTGCCGCCGAGCCGGGTCGAGGCGATGTATGCGCCGGAGAATTTCGGTGAAGTGCCGGTGGGCGTGATGAAAGTCACGCCCTGAGACCCTGCCCCTGAAGTCGGGGATGGGCTTGGTCGGTACGTGGACGTATCTTTCATTCAACGCGTCAAGTCCGATAAACACCCTGGCGCGGTATCTGTTTCTTTTATTGCTTCATCGACCATTCATGTACTCAGGGGGGGCCTGTCACAGCGACAGGCCCTTTTATTTTGGGTCCATCATCGCGGCATGACTCCGCGTACACGCTTCCTGCTGGTCGGCGCCCTGGTCTGGGTGCTGCTGTCGGCATTGACCGGGTTGGGCTTGGCGAATGCCGAGCTGACCCGGTTGCGCGATGCCTTCGACACCGACGCCCGCATCGCCCACCGCCTGCTCAGCCAGCGCGCCGCGCAGCACGACGCGGTTCTCGCCACGCTCAACCTGCTGCAACCCGGCGCCGACGGTGGTCAGCCGCAGCAGCGCCTGCCTGCCGTCTACCCGCAGGTGCTCGCGGTGTTGCAGCGCGGGCGCGGCGGTGCGTGGTCCGAGACCGATCTGCAGGCCGCCGACGTGCAATCCCGTGCGCTGGGCCGTGCGGTGCCGGTGCGCGTCGATCTGGCGCAGGGCCGCTGCGTGCTGCTGCAGCACGGCGAGCCGGCCAGCCACGCACTGCGCATCGACCTGCGCGCGATGGTGCCGTGGAGCGAGTGGCCGATCGGGGCCGATGCGCCTTCGCGCGTGTCGCTCCAGTCCGGCGGACAGACCTTCGTGCTGCAACCGGGTCGCGGCGAATCGGCCACTGCGCTGTGGCCCTATGCCTTCCGCAAGGTGCTGGCGTCGCCTAGCCAGCCGTTCGAGGTGGTCGTGGAGCGCGATTTTGGTTGGGCGGACCTGCCGTGGGGCCGCATGGCCGGGGCCTCGGGATTGATCGCCGCGGTGCTGGCCGCTGCTGCGGCGTGGTGGCGCCAGCGCATCGCCCGCCGCCGTGCGGAAGAGCTGCTGCGCCTCGGGCAAGTCGCCCGGCTGAACACGCTCGGCGAACTCGCCGCCGGCATCGCCCACGAACTGAACCAGCCGCTCACCGCCGTGCTCGCCAGCACGCAGGCCGCCCGCCGCCTGCTCGCCGACGAAGACCACGATCCCGCCGACATCCCGCTGCTGCGCCAGGCGCTCGACCAGGCAGCCGCGCAGGCCCGCCGTGCCAGCGACATGCTGCATCGGTTGCGGCGCAGCGTCGAGCGGCCGGACGCGGGGCGTGTGCTGCAGCCGGTCGCGCTGGACGTGGTCGTGGCCGATACGCTGCATCTGCTGGAGCCCGAATCGGCGCGCCGCGCTGTCGTGCCGCAGGTGCTGGCCGCCGCTGCGCCGGTCGTCGTGCAGGGTGACGCGGTGGCCGTGCAGCAGATCGTCCACAACCTGGTGATGAATGCGCTGCAGGCGCTGGAACAGGTCGAAGCCGCCGAGCGCCGCCTCGTGCTGACGTTGACGCTCGACACCGAGGGCGAGGCTGGCCGGCTGCGCGTGGCCGACACCGGGCCCGGCATCCCGGCGGACGCATTGCCACGGCTGTTCGAGCCCTTCTTCACCACGCGCCCTGGCGGCCTGGGCCTCGGTCTGAGCCTGTGCGAAAGCCTCGCGCAGGGCATGGGCGGCGCGCTCGCGGCTGAGGCGAATCCGCCGCGTGGTGCGTGTTTCACGCTGCGCCTGCCGCTGATGAGCGAGTGAACCCTGAACCCACATGAGCACCACCCATTCCCCGCTGATCCACCTGATCGACGACGACGCAGCGGTGCGCGACAGCCTCGCGCTGCTGATCGGCACCGTCGGCCTGCGCGTGACGACCTGGGCCGAGCCGCTGGCCTTCCTCGCCGGGTTCGACCGGCAGGCCGTCGGGGCGATCGTGCTCGATGTGCGCATGCCGGGCGTGAGCGGGCTGACGGTGCTGGAGCGGCTGCGTGCCGAGGGCGTCGATCAGCCGGTGGTGATGCTGACGGGGCACGGCACGGTCGAGCTGTGCCGGCGGGCGTTCAAGTCTGGCGCGGCCGAGTTCCTCGAAAAGCCGGTCGATGACGAACTGCTGATCGAGACGCTCCAGACCGCCGTGCGCCAGCATGTGCGCTCGCGGGAACGCCACCAGGCCGACCGCGAGGCCCGCGAGCGCCACGCGCAGCTTTCGGAGCGCGAGCGCGAGGTGCTCGGGTTGATCGTCGCGGGGCTGACGAACAAGGAGATCGCCCGTGCGCTCGGCGGCCTGTCGCCGCGCACGGTCGAGACGCACCGCGCCAACCTGTTCGCCAAGCTCGGCGCCGAGTCGCTGGCGCAGCTCATCCGGCGCTACGCCGCGCTGGTGGACGAGGCTGCTCCGTAGTGCTACGGAGGTCAGCGCGTAGGCGTGCGCATGGTGCCGATGGGGTGTGATTCCTACAGTGAAGTCCTGTCGCAACCCCACCAGGAATCACCATGAACCGACTCGCCGCTGCCCTCGCCCTGACCGCCGTTGCAGCTTTCGGCACGCTGCCCGCCCACGCGCAGACACAGGCTGTCCGCACCGAGCGCACGGTCTCGCTCGACCTCGCCAACCAGATCGCCGCAGGTGCTGTCGCTGCCTGCCAGGCGGGCGGCTACGCGGTCACGGCGACCGTGGTGGACCGCTCGGGCGGCGTGCGCGCCGTCCAGCGCGC
>JBEANV010000122.1:0-9320 GCA_041165285.1 Pseudomonadota bacterium
CGTGCGGCCGACCAGGCCACGCAGGCCGAGCAAGCCCTGGAGCTCACCCGCGCCACCGAGTCCAGCGCCGCCGCCCTGGCCCAAGCCCACGCCCAGCACACCCGGGCCCAGGCCGACGCCACCGAGCGCGTCACCCAGGCCGAGCGCCGCGCCGCCGCCGACATGGACCGCGAGCGCCAGGCCCGCGCCCGCGCCGAGCAGGCCCTGCGCGACGCCCGCGCCGAGTCCGACCAGACCCTGGCCGATGAACGCGCCCGCGCGCAGAGCCAGTTTGTCGCCCAGGTCCAGGCGCTGGGGAGGATGGAGGTGCGCGCCCAGGCGCTGCAGGAGCGGCTCGACCGCACCGAGGCCGAGCGGCTGCGGGTGCGCCTGCGCGAACGCAAGGCCGCAGGCGAGCAGCCCGTCAGCCGAGCCCGAACAGCCGCGTCGCGTTCTCGCCCGTGACGCGGGCGACCTGCTCCACGTCCAGCCCCTTGATGCGCGCCAGCTCGGCCGCCACCAGCGGCACCAGCGCCGGCGTGTTGAGCTTGCCCCGGTGGGGGGCCGGCGCCAGATAGGGGCTGTCGGTCTCCACCAGGCAGCGTTCCAGCGGCACCTCGCGTGCCACCTCGCGCAGCTCCCCCGCGTTCTTGAAGGTCAGGATGCCCGAGAACGAGATGTGGAAGCCCATCGCCAGCGCCCCGCGCGCGACCTCCGCCGTCTCGGTGAAACAGTGGAACACCCCGCCCACCGCGTCCGCGCCCTCCTCGTGCAGCACCGCCAGCGTGTCCGCCGCGCTGCTGCGGGTGTGGATCACCAGCGGCTTGCCCAGGGCCCGCGCGGCGCGCACATGCACCCGCAGCCGCTCGCGCTGCCACGCCATGTCGGCCACGGTGCGGCTGCCCAGCCGGTAGTAGTCCAGCCCGCATTCACCCACCGCGACCACCTTCGCGCGCTGGCCCAGCGCCACGAGTTCGGCCACGTCGGGTTCATGCACGTCCTCGTTGTCGGGGTGGACTCCGACGGTACACCAGAGCTGCGGGTGTGCGCTGGCCAGCGCGTGCACGGTCTCGAACTCCTCGATGGTGGTGCAGATGGCGATGGCGCGTGTCACCCGCGCGGCGGCCATGTCGCGCTGGATCTCCGGCCAGCGGGCCTGCAGCTCCGGGAAGATCAGATGGCAGTGGGTGTCGATGTACATGCGGTGGCCTGCAGGCGGTGGTCGCGGTCGGGAGGGGGTGGCTCAGATGGTCTGCGTCGGCTTGGCCGACTGGATGCTCGTGCCGAGCACCTCTTCGATGCGTAGCTTCAGCAGCCGCGTTTTCTCGTCGTTGGGGAAGCGCACGCCCACGCCCTGCGTGCGCCCGCCCGAGGCGTTGGGCGGGGTGATCCAGGACACGCGCCCGGCCACGGGATAGCGCTGGGGGTCGTCGGGCAGCGTCAGCAGCAGGTAGATGTCGTCGCCGAGCCGGTACTCGCGCGGCGTCGGCACGAACAGCCCGCCCTCGGCGAACAGCGGGATGTAGGCGGCGTAGAGCGCGCCTTTTTCCTTGAAGACGAGCTGGATGACGCTGGGCCGCGGGGTGGCGGACGCGCTGCTGGCCGCACTCAGCGGCGCAGCGCCGGAGTGGCCGCTGCTGCGGGTGGGGGGGCTGGTGTCGCTCATGGGGGCGGGGTCCGGGGTGGGGGCGGGGTGGGGTTCTGGGGGGGCGCTCACGGATGCAGCCGCGCGCGGGCGCCCTGCACCAGGGCTTCGGTGGCGAGGGCTGCGCTCCAGGGGTGCTCGGCGTGCGGGCTCTGGCTGCGCAGCCACGCGGCCGCTTCGGTCAGGCGCGCCAGCGGCACGCTCCGGGCGTCGGCACCCGGCGCCGCGAAGTAGCGCCCCGGCGCGCCGAGCGTGGCCAGCGCGCGGTCGTGGCAGAGCTTTTGCAGCGCGTCCAGCAGCACCGCCAGCGGCCAGCCCGCCACCGCCGCGCTCTCGCCGCGGGCGATCCATTGCGGGAACTGCCGCCACGCCGCCGCGTCGAGTCCGGCGCGCTGCAGCTCCAGCGCCCGCAGCGGCTGGCCGCCGCATGCGTCCAGCAGCGCCTCGGGCTCGGCCACGCCCTGCCCGTGCAGCCAGCCGAGCGCCTCCTCCCGCCCGGGCGGGGCCAGCGCCACGCTCTGGCAGCGGCTGCGCACCGTGGGCAGCAGCGCCTGCGCGTCGCCGCTGGTCAGCACGAAGCGCATCGCCCCAGGTGGCTCTTCCAGCGTCTTGAGCAGCGCATTGGCCGCGATCGGGTTGAGCGCCTCCGCCGGGTGGACCACGACCACCTTGTGCGCCCCGCGTGCGGCCGTCAGGGTGCTGAAATCCAGTGCGGCGCGGACCTGCTCGACCAGGATCGCCCGGCTCGGCTTGCGGGTCTTCCTGCCCTCCTCGCTCGCCGCCGCCCCGTCCTCCGGCAGCCCCGCCTCGGCGCGCCGGGCTTCCGGCACGATCACCCGCAGGTCCGGGTGGCTGCGTTCGTCCACCAGGTGGCAGCTGCGGCAGTGGCCGCAGGCGGGCGCGCCGGTCTGGGCAGCGGTTGGTGCAGCGGGGTGTTCACACAGCCAGGCGCGCGCCAGGTCCAGCGCGAAGTGCAGCTGCCCCACGCCCGCCGGGCCGTGTACCAGCAGCGCGTGGTGGCCGCGTGCGCTCGCCAGCGTGCGCGCCAGGGGGCTGGCCAGCCATGGCAGCCCCGCCGCGGCCACCGCGCTCACCAGCCTCGCGCCGCGAGCACGGCGTCGATCTGCCCAGCCACGGCCTCGGGCGGCTGCTCCGCATCGAGCCGCGCCACGCGGGGCAGGTCCGCGAAGCGCCGCGCATAGCCCGCGCGCACCGCCTGGAAAAACCCGAGCTGCTCGGCCTCGAACCGGTCCGCCGCGCGCGCCCCCGCGCGCCGCCGCGCCGCCTCCTCCGGGCGCAGGTCGAACCACAGCGTCAGGTCCGGCTGGCGCCCGGCCTGCACCCAGGTTTCGAGCTGCTCCACGGTGGCCAGGTCCACCCCTCGGCCACCGCCCTGGTAGGCGTAGGTCGCGTCCGTGTAGCGGTCACACAGCACCACCGCGCCGCGTGCCCGCGCCGGCTCGATCACGGTGCGCAGGTGGTCGCGTCTGGCAGCGAAGGCCAGCAGCGTCTCGGTGAGCGCGTCCATCTCGCTCGACAGCAGCAGCGCACGCAGGGATTCGGCCAGCGGCGTGCCGCCGGGTTCGCGGGTCCGCACAACTTCGTGACCGGCCGCGTGCCAGCGGGCAGCAATGCGGTCGATCTGGGTCGTCTTGCCCGCGCCGTCGATGCCTTCGGTGGTGATGAAGCAGCCGGCGGGGCTGGGGAGGTGGTGGAATTCGCTCAACGGGCGGCCTTGCGCTGGTATTTGTCGACTGCCCGATTATGGTCGGCCAGCGTGTCGCTGAACTGGCTGGTGCCGTCGCCGCGTGCGACGAAGTACAGCGCCTTGCTGCTTGTCGGACGGACGGCGGCCATCAGCGAGTCCCGCCCCGGCAGCGCGATCGGCGTGGGCGGCAGGCCGGCGCGGGTGTAGGTGTTGTAGGGGGTATCGGTCTGCAGATCCTTGCGGCGCAAATTGCCATCGAACCGCTCACCCAGCCCGTAGATCACGGTCGGGTCGGTCTGCAACGGCATGCGGATGCGCAACCGGTTGACAAACACACTCGCCACCATCGCCCGGTCTTCCGCGCGCCCGGTTTCCTTCTCGACGATGGACGCCAGTGTGAGCAGATCATCGGGCGATTTGAGCGGACTGTCCGGGTCGCGCTGGTTCCAGACCGACTCGACCCGCTTGCGCATCGCTGCGTGGGCACGGCGCAGCACCATCAGGTCGCTGCTGCCCTTGGCGTAGGTGTAGGTATCCGGAAAGAAGCGCCCTTCGGGAGCCATGCCTGGTACGCCCAGCGCGGCCATCAGCTCTGCGTCGGACAGAGCGGCCGACTCGGGTCGCAGCGTCGTGGTGCGCGCCAGTTCGGCCCGCACCTGGCGAAAGGTCCAGCCTTCGATCAGGCGCAAGTGCGCCAGGGTCTGGTCACCGTCGACGAGTTTGCGCAGCAATTGCGCCGGAGAGGTGCCCGGCTGGATTTCATAGCTGCCGGCGCGGATCTGGCGCGCCTCGCCGGACCAGCGGAACCACTGGTAGAGCAGCCACGGCGAGACGGAAAGCCCCGCATCGGCCGTGGCCTGCGCCACCTGCCGCGCCGACTGGCCAGGCTCGACCTCCAGATCAACCGCGGCATCGGGACCGCCCATCGGGTGCTGGATCCACCAGTAACTGCCGGCCAGCACGACCGAAAGCAGCACCAAGGCGCTGCCCAGCCACAGCGTGGTGCGGCCCTTCGAGAGACGGCGGCCCGAGGCCATCAGAGCGTGGAGTCACAAGGTTGCATGGTGCTGATGATAATGAGCGGATGGACACGACCACCGCCTTTCCCGCAATTCCTGATCAGCCCGCCGAACTCGGCCACGGCGGCGCCTGCGCTTTGCCAGACTGGGGCGTCATCCGCGCCATGGGGGCAGATGCTGCGACCTTTCTCCACGGACAGCTCAGCAACGACGTCAGCCGGCTCGGTCTGACGCAGGCCCGGCTCGGCGCGTACTGCACACCGCAGGGCCGCATGCTCGCCAGCTTCATCTACGCCCGCCCCGGCGCCGAAGAATTCTGGCTCGCGTGCAGCGCCGACGTGCTGGCGCCAACGCTCAAGCGTCTGTCGATGTTCGTGATGCGCGCCAAGGCGAAGCTGACAGACGCCAGCGCCGATCTGTCGGTGCTCGGCCTTGTTGGTGCAACTGCCGCTGCATGGCTGGGCGCAGAGGCTCCTGCGCGCGCCTGGGACAAGCTGGACCGCGATGGCGCCATGGTCATCCGCCTTCCGGACAGCGGGCTGAGCGGTGCGACGATCGACCGCTGGCTCTGGATCGGACCGGCTGCGCAGACGACAGAGGTGCTCGGCGCCCTGCCCGCGCTGCCCACAGCGCAGTGGCAGCGGCTGGAGGTGCGCTCGGGCGTCGTGCCCGTCGTGGCGCAAACCTCGGGCCAGTTCGTGCCGCAGATGCTCAACTACGAACTCGTGGGCGGCGTCGATTTCAAGAAGGGTTGCTATCCCGGCCAGGAGATCGTGGCGCGCAGCCACTACCTGGGCAAGCTCAAGCGGCGCGCCTTCCTGCTGTCCGGTGACACCGCGATGGCGGCAGCGCAGGAAGTGTTCTGGAGCGAAGACCCGGGCCAGCCGGCCGGCGTCGTGGCACGAGCGGCCATCGACGGACCGCAGCACCTGGCACTGGCGGAACTCAAGATCGCCGTCACCCGCAGTGGCACGCTGCACCTCGGCCAGCCGGATGGCCCGGCATTGCGAGTCGTGCCCCTGCCCTACGCGCTGCCGCACGACACCGAATCGGCCTGACGGCATGGGCGACGACACCCGCGGAGAGTTGTACGTGTACTACCGCGTACCATGCGCCGGCAGCGCCCAGGCGCAGGCAGAGATCACGGCTGCGCACGCTGCGCTGCAGCAGTCCCTTCCGGCACTGTCCAGCCGCTGGCTCCAGCGCCTGGAAATTCGTGATGAAATGCTCACGTGGATGGAGATCCATCATCAGCCGGGGGGACTCGATGCATCGACCATTGCCAATATCTGTGAGATGTTGTCGCCGTGGCCGAGCGTGCGTGTGGGGCCTCGGCATATCGAAGTCTTTGCCACACTGCCTGCCCGCGGTGCCCTCTGATGTGCCTAGCCGCCCTTGCCATTGACCACAGCCGACGCTTTCCGCTGGTGCTTGCCGCCAACCGCGACGAGTTCTTCGAGCGGCCCACGGCGCGCCTGGGCTGGTGGACCCGCCCCGGCAGCGACACGGAAATCCTCTCCGGCCGCGACCTCGGCGCCGGGGGCACCTGGTTCGGCCTGACTGCCACCGGGAAGTTCGGGTTGCTGACCAATATCCGCGATCCGTCCCGGCAGGATCCGCTGGCGCCATCGCGGGGCCAGATCATTCCCGACTGGCTCACCACCACCGCCAGCCCAGACCGTTTCTGGGTGCGTGCAGCCCTGACCGGCCACAATGGCTTCAACCTGATCGCCGCCGATTTTGCGCTCGGCGACTGCTGGTGGCTCAGCAGTACCCGCGCCTCACCGACCCGGCTGGAAAGCGGCGTGTTTGCCCTCTCCAACGGCGTGCTGGATGAACCGTGGCCCAAGGTTCGGCGCCTGAAGCAGCAGCTAGGCGACGCCATTCTGCAAGTCTCCGAAGCTGCGGATGCCACCCCCAGCGCGGACGCACTGGCCCAGGTGCTGCTCAATGCACTGACCGACACGACACCGGCCCGCGATGAGGAATTGCCGTCGACCGGCGTGCCGCTGGAATTGGAGCGGGCGCTGTCACCGGCCTTCATCCGCACGCCGGATGGCCGCTACGGCACCCGCTGCTCCACCGTTCTCATCACGGAGCGCGTCGGCCGGCACCTGGTCACCCAGGTCTACGAGCGCAGCTACCCCACCGGACCCGGACTTGCCCTGATGCGCCGCGTGACGCTGAAGGATTGGCCGCCGCGCTACCAGACCGAGCCGGTGCTGGTCAGCGACCACCGCACACGCGCTTCGCTGGGCAGCGTCGCTTCGCCCGTGCTGGACGCCGTGCTGGACGAGCACGACAGCGGGCCGGACCCGACCACCGCGCCACCGCGACTCATCAAGCCGCGTGTGCGCAGCCTGCTCAAGCCAGCACGGCCCCGGGCGCCTGGGGGCTGACCGCGCGCACCATCTCGACATGCACGACGCCGGCTTCCTCGAAGTGCGGCCCGTGTTCGACGAAGCCGAAACGCCGGTAGAAACTGGCGGCCGACAATTGCGCGTGCGCCACCACCGTGTGGTCGCCCCGCTCCGCCGCGGCCGTGATCAGCGCCTCCAGCACCCGCCGCCCGACCGAGCTGCCGCGCATCGGCGCGATCACCGCCATGCGTCCCAGCCGCGCCACGCCGGGTGCGTGTTGCAACAGGCGCCCGGTCGCCAGCGGCATGCCGAGCCGGTTCAACGCCAAGGCATGCACGGCGCTGTGGTCGGCCTCGTCGAGTTCCAGATCGAGCGGAATGCCCTGCTCGCGCACGAACACCTCCGCGCGCACGTCCTGTGCCGACACGCCCAGCTCGTCCCAGTGCCCGACCTGCACGTCCAGCATCTCGGCCCCGGCCTCGAAATCCAGCAGCATCTCGCGCAGCTCGCCCGGCAGCGGCTTGCTGGACTGCGTGGCCGGATCGGCGAACACATAGACCAGCTCGCCCGTGACCAGCAGTTTTTCCGCGCGGAACACCGCGCAGCGCAACCGCAGCGAGGTGTTGCCGATGTGCTCGCAGCGGATCGCCACGTCGAGCAGGTCGTCGAAGCGGGCGCTGCCGAGGTAATCCAGCGTGGCCTTGCGCACGTACAGATCCCCGCCCAGGCGCGCCATCACCGCCTGGTAGGGCAAGGCCATCGCCCGCCAGTAGTCGGCGACGGCGGTGTCGAAGTAGTTCAGGTAGTGGCCGTTGAAGACGATCTGCTGCAGATCGACCTCGGACCAGCGCACCCGGAGCCGGTGCGAAAAACGAAAATTGCCGCGCAGCGCCATGACCCGATCCTTGTTGGTTTCGTTCAGCTTCAAGGATACAGCGCCGCGCGCAGCGCATCGGCAATCGCTTGTTGCGCCAGCGCCGCCTGCGGAATCACACGGCCGAGCTTGATGAAGTCGTGCGTCACGCCCTTGTACAGCTCCAGCTCGACCGCACCACCCGCCATGCGCAGCGCGTCGGCGTAGGCCACACCTTCATCGACCAGCGGGTCGCACTCGGCCAGACCGAGCCAGGCGGGCGCGAGGCCGGCGTGGTCGTCGGCCAGCAGCGGGGCGAAGCGCCAGTCGGTGCGCCGGGCATGGTCGATGTACTGGTCGAAGAACCAGTCGATGCCGGCCTTTTCGAGCAGGAAACCTTCGGCGTAGCGGGCATGCGAAGCGGTGTCGGCGTGCGCGGTGGTGCCCGGTGTGATGAGCACTTGCAGGGCCAGCGGCAGACCGGCATCCCGCGCCATCAATGCGACCACGGCAGCGAGCGTGCCGCCAGCGCTGTCGCCGCCGACCGCCAGCCGGGCACCATCGATTCCGAGCGTGTGCGCATGCCGTGACAGCCACTGCAAGGCGCCCCAACTGTCCTCGACCGCGGCGGGAAACCGATGCTCCGGCGCCAGCCGGTAGTCGAGCGCAACCACCGCCACCCCGCTGCGCAGCGCGAGCTGGCGGCACAGGCTGTCGTGCGTTTCGAGGCTGCCGACCGTGAACCCGCCGCCGTGCAGGTACAGCAGCACAGGCAAGACGCCCGCTTCGCGCAACTGCGGTGCATAGAGCCGCGCCGGTCGTTCGATGCCCGGACCGACTGGCAGCACCAGCGTTTCCACACGCGGCAGCGGTGCGCGCGGTGGCTCCAGCACCTCCGCCGCCGATTCGTACAGGCGCCTGGCCTTGACCGCGCCGAGCGTGTGCAGCGGCGGGCGGTTCGCCTTGCGGATGCGCTGCAGCAGATCGCGCATCGCCGGGGTCAACCGGTGGGCGCCCATCAGGTGGACTCCAGCGCGGTGACGCGGTCGAGCGGACAGCCGTCCTGCAGCCACTGCGCGAGTTCGTCGGCCAGACGCTGGCTCTCGGCGACCGAGCGGGTCCACGCCTGCATCCGCCCGGCGTGGTCTTCGCCCCATGCCTTGAAATCGCCACGGTCGGGGATCTTGCCGCGTGGCAGCGTGGCGATCCATTCGGGTGACGGCGCGAGCACGATCAGGTTGTCGAGCCACGGCGTCGGCCGGTGTCGGCGGCGCAGGCCCTTGTCGAGCCAGCCCGGCACCAGCCGCGGCTGGAAATGCGGATAGAGCACCAGTCCGCCGGATTCGGGCGTCGCCACGATCTCGCGCCACGGCCAGTGCAGGTGGTAGTCGGTGATGCCACCGTCCCAGTAGGCGCCACGCGGCGCGCCGGGAATGTCGTGGACCGCGTCGAGCCAGAACGGGATCGAACCCGACCCGAGGATGCTCGGCAGCAGATTCTCTGGCGTCAGTGCGACACGGCGGGTCGGCAGATCGTCCAGCGGCAGCGGCAGTGCATCCCGGGCGTCGGAGAACAACACCCGCTCCAGCCAGCCACCCAGCCAGCGCCGGCTGACCGCATTGCTCAGGAAAGCGCCCAGGTAGCCCGGTGCCGTCGTCAACCGCCGCTCGCGGCGCAGGATGTGGCGTCCACGGCTGGTCACGACATGGAGCCGGAACCGCGGATGCGCCAGCACCTCGGCCTGTCGTCCAGCGAT
>JBEANV010000123.1:0-9380 GCA_041165285.1 Pseudomonadota bacterium
TCGTCTGGATCGTGATGACCGTGACGATGGGCTTCGGCGCCATCGGCTGGGTCGACGACTGGCGCAAGGTGGTGCAGAAGAACCCCGAGGGCATGCCGTCCGGCGAGAAGTACCTGTGGCAGTCGCTGATCGGGCTGGTGGCGGCGCTCTACCTGGCGTTCAGCGTGTCGGAGACCTCCAACATGCGCGTGCTGGAGCTGTTCATGCGCTGGGTCATCTCGGGCTTCTCGAACGACCTGCCGCCCAAGGCCGACCTGATCGTGCCCTTCTTCAAGACGGTGAGCTACCCGCTGGGCGTGTTCGGTTTCATCTTCCTGACCTACTTCGTCATCGTCGGCACCAGCAACGCCGTGAACCTGACCGATGGCCTGGACGGGCTGGCGATCATGCCGGTGGTGCTGGTCGGCTCGGCACTGGGCCTGTTCGCCTATGCGACGGGCAGCTCGGTGTTCTCGAAGTACCTGTTCCTGCCGCACATCCCCGGCGCTGGCGAGCTGGCGATCTTCTGTGCGGCGATGGCCGGCGCGGGGCTGGCCTTCCTCTGGTTCAACGCCCACCCGGCGCAGGTCTTCATGGGCGATGTCGGTGCGCTGGCGCTCGGCGGCGCGCTCGGCACGATCGCGGTGATCGTCCGGCAGGAGATCGTGCTGGGCATCATGGGCGGCATCTTCGTGGTCGAGGCGCTGTCGGTCATGGTGCAGGTGGGTTATTTCAAGTACACCAAGAAACGCACCGGCACCGGCCAGCGCATCCTGCTGATGGCGCCGCTGCACCACCACTTCGAGAAGAAGGGCTGGGTCGAGACGCAGGTGGTGATCCGGTTCTGGATCATCACGATGCTGCTGTGCCTCGTGGGCCTGTCCACCCTGAAGCTGCGCTGAGCGGTTGCAGCGCACGGAAACGAAGATGAATGCTCTGAAGGACTTGTCGCTGCTGATCCTGGGTCTGGGGGACTCGGGTCTGGCGATGGCGCGCTGGGCGCAGCGCTGTGGCGCGGCGCGCATTGCCGTGGCCGACACGCGGGAGGCGCCGCCGAAGCTGGCAGCGCTCGCCGCCGAGGTACCCGGCGCCGAGTTCCATGGCGGGCCGCTGTCGCTGTCGTTGCTGGAAGGCGTGAAACTGGTGCTCAAGAGCCCGGGGCTGTCGCCGCTGGACCCTGCGACCGCACCGCTGCTGGACGCTGCGCACGCGCGGGGCCTGGCGGTTCAGGGCGAACTGTCGCTGTTCGCGCTGGCGCTGAAAGACCTGCAGGCCGAGCGCGGTTATGCGCCCAAGGTGCTGGCGATCACCGGCACCAACGGCAAGACCACCACCACCTCGCTGACCGCGCAACTCGGCGAGCGCGCCGGGCTGCGCGTGGCGATGGCCGGCAACATCGGCCCGACGCTGCTCGACACGCTGACGGCGGCGCTGGTCGCGGCGGCAGCGGAGGAGGCCGAGCCCTTGCCCGAGGTCTGGGTGCTGGAGCTGTCGAGCTTCCAGCTCGACGGCGTCACTGGTTTCGAGCCGACTGCGGCCACGGTGCTCAACATCACGCAGGACCACCTCGACTGGCACGGCTCGATGGCCGCCTACGCCGAGGCCAAGTCACGCCTCTTCGGCCCTGGCACGGTCCGGGTGATCAACGCCGATGATCCGCTGGTCGAGGCCATGGCGCCACGCGAGGCTGCGGCGAACGTCGTGCGATTCGGGCTCGATGCGCCGCGCCGTGTGGGCGACTGGGGCCTGGTGATCGACAACGGCCTGGCCTGGCTGGTCCGTGCGCAGGCGGCGGATGACACGCCCGTGCGCGTCCGCCGCGGGGCGGTGGCCCCGCCGGTCGAGGTGGTGCTGCAGCGGCTGATGCCGGCCGACGCGTTGCGCATCCGTGGCCGCCACAACGCCGCCAATGCGCTGGCCGCGCTCGCATTGGCCACCGCCGCGGGTGTGCCGCTGGCGCCGATGCTGCATGGCTTGCGCGAATACCGCGGCGAGCCGCACCGGGTCGAATACCTGAACACCATCGATGGCGTCGATGCCTACGACGACAGCAAGGGCACCAATGTCGGTGCCACCGTCGCGGCGCTGACCGGCCTCGGCGCCGACCGGACCCCGGCGAAGCTGGTGGTCATCCTGGGCGGCGACGGCAAGGGCCAGGACTTCACGCCACTGGCGGTGCCGGTGCAGCGCCACGCCCGTGCGGTCGCGCTGATCGGCCGCGATGCCGCGGCGATCGGCCGTGTGCTACAGGACGTGGCGGTGCCGATGCAGACCTTTGCCACGCTGGAAGACGCCACCCGCTGGTGCTACACGCAAGCGCGCTCCGGCGACGCCGTGCTGCTCAGCCCGGCGTGCGCCAGCCTCGACATGTTCCGCAACTACGCCCACCGTGCCGAGGTCTTCGTCGATACCGTGCAGGCGCTGGCCAATGACCACGGGGAGCTGGGCGCATGAACGCACTCGGCCGACTCGGCGACTGGTGGGGCCGCCGCACGCGGGCCGATGTGCCTGTGCGTAACTGGACCGCAATTTCCTCCGGCACGCCCACGCGCTGGGTCGGCTTCGACGAGACGCTGGCCTGGGTCATCGCCGGGCTGCTCTCGCTCGGGCTGGTGATGGTGTATTCGGCCTCGATCCAGCTCCCGGACAACCCGAAGTACGTCAACTACACGTCGCACTACTTCCTGATGCGCCACGTTCTGTCGATCACGCTGGCCGTCGTGGCCGCGTGTGCGACCTTGGCCATCCCCATGCGTACCTGGGAAAAAATGGCGCCGTGGCTGTTCGTGGCGGCGCTGCTGCTGCTGATCCTGGTGCTGATCCCGGGCATCGGGCGGGTGGTGAACCGCTCGCGGCGCTGGATTCCGCTGGGGGTGATGAATTTCCAGCCGAGTGAACTCGCCAAGCTCGCCATGGCCATGTATGCCGCCAACTACATGGTGCGCAAGATGGACGTGAAGGAGAGCTTCACCGCCGCCGTGCTGCCGATGGCCATTGCGCTGGGCGTGGTCGGACTGCTGCTGCTGGCCGAGCCCGACATGGGGGCGTTCATCGTGGTGGCGATCATCTCGGTGGGAATCCTGTTCCTGGGCGGAGTCAACGGCCGCGTGTTTGCCATCATGGTCACGACGCTGATCGGGGCGTTCGTCTCGATCATCATGCTGTCGCCCGTGCGCTGGGAGCGCATCAAGGCGTTCCTGCGCCCGTGGGACAAGGCCAACGCCGGGGACAAGGCTTACCAGCTCACCCACTCGCTGATCGCCTTCGGCCGCGGCGAGGTGGCAGGGCAGGGTCTGGGCCAGTCGGTCGAGAAGCTGCACTACCTGCCCGAGGCGCACACCGACTTCCTGCTCGCGATCATTGGCGAGGAACTGGGCCTGATCGGCGTGCTGGTGGTGGTGCTGGCGTTCTTCTGGATGGTGCGGCGCATCTTCATCATCGGCCGCCAGGCGATCGCGCTGGACCGGGTGTTTGCCGGCCTGACGACGCAGGGCATCGGCATCTGGATCGGCGGGCAGGCGTTCATCAACATGGGCGTGAACCTGGGTGTGCTGCCCACCAAGGGGTTGACGCTGCCGCTGCTGAGCTACGGTGGCTCGGCCATCATCCTGACCTGCATCGCGCTGGCGGTGGTGCTGCGGGTGGACATGGAAAACCGCCAGATCCTGCGGGGCGGGGGCAGCCGTGAACGCTGAATCCGAATCGACACCGCGGCCCCGCCATCTGGTGGTGATGGCTGCCGGCACGGGCGGCCACATCATGCCGGGCCTGGCCGTCGCGCGTGAAATGCAGACGCGTGGCTGGCTGGTGAGCTGGCTAGGCACCTCGCACGGCATGGAAAACCGGCTCGTGCCGCCGTCCGGTCTGCCGATGGACACGATCGACTTTGCAGGGCTGCGTGGCAAGGGCGCGTTTGGCGCGCTGCGCGGGGGCCTGCAGTTGCTGAAGGCGCTGGCCGCCTGCCGCGGCATCCTGAAGCGGCGCCGCGCCGACGCCGTGCTAGGCATGGGCGGCTATGTCTGCTTTCCGGGCGGGCTGGTGGCGCACTGGCTGCGCCGGCCGCTGGTGCTCGTCAACGCGGACGCCGGGCTGCTGCTGTCGAACCGCTCGCTGCTGAAGTTTGCGGACCGGGTGGCCTTCGGTTTCGATGGCCCTGCGGCGCGTGCCGTGCCGCAGGGCACCGTCACGGGCAACCCGGTGCGCACCGAAATCGAGGCCATTGCGCCGCCTGCCCAGCGTTTTGCCGGCCGCACCGGACCGCTGCGGGTGCTCGTGGTCGGCGGCAGTCTCGGGGCGCAGGTGCTCAATGAGACCGTGCCGCGTGCGCTGGCCCGCCTGTCGGCTGCCGAGCGGCCGAATGTGACGCACCAGACCGGTCTGGCACACCACGACAAGGTGCGCACCGCCTATGCCCAGGCGGGGCTGCTCGATCTGGCGCACGGCTCGATCGGCATCGAGGTCGTGCCGTTCATCGATGACATGGCGCGCCGGCTGGCCGACTGCGACCTGATTGTCTGCCGCGCGGGCGCGGTGACCGTGAGCGAACTCTGCGCGGCGGGTGTGCCATCGGTGCTGGTGCCGCTGGTGGTGAGCACGACGGCACACCAGCGTGACAATGCACAGTGGATGGCGCAGCACGGGGCCGGCCTCTACCTGCCGCAGACCGAGCTGACGCCCGAGCGGCTGGCCGACCTGCTGCGCCACCTCGATCGACCCCGCTTGTTGCAGATGGCGCAACAGGCCCGCGCCCTGGCGCAGCCACACGCCGCCCGGCGCGTGGCCGACGCCATCGAACAACTCACGCACTCCCCATGAAACACGCGGTCAAGCACATCCATTTCGTCGGCGTCGGTGGCGCCGGCATGAGCGGCATCGCCGAGATCCTGCACAACCTGGGGTACGTTGTCTCCGGCTCGGACCAGTCTGACGGTGCAGTCACCCGCCGCCTGGCGGAACTCGGTATCCGCGTCCACATCGGCCACGACGCCGCGCACATCGCTGGCGCGCAGGCCGTGGTGACCTCGACCGCCGTGAAGGGCGACAACCCCGAGGTGATCGCCGCCCGGGCGCAGCGCATCCCGGTGGTGCCGCGGGCGGTGATGCTGGCCGAGCTGATGCGCCTGAAGCATGGCATCGCCATCGCCGGCACCCATGGCAAGACGACCACCACCTCGCTTGTCACCAGCGTGCTGGCCGAGGCCGGTGTCGATCCGACCTTCGTCATCGGCGGCAAGCTGAACGCGGCGGGCGCCAATTCGGCGCTCGGCTCGGGCGACTACATCGTCGTCGAGGCGGACGAGTCTGACGCCTCCTTCCTGAATCTGCTGCCCATCCTGGCTGTCGTCACCAACATCGACGCCGACCACATGGACACCTATGGCCACGACTTCGCCCGGCTGAAGGCGGCGTTCGTCGATTTCCTGCACAAGATGCCGTTCTATGGCGCGGCGGTGCTGTGCAGCGACGATCCCGGCGTGCGCTCGATCATGCCGATGATTTCCCGCCCGCTGATCACCTACGGTCTCGGCGAGGACGCGCAGGTGCGCGCGGTGGACGTGCAGGCGCTGCCCGGCGGCCAGATGCGCTTCACCTGCCAGCGCCGCAACGGCGTGGCGCTGGCCGATCTGCACATCACGCTGAACCTGCCGGGCGAGCACAACGTGCGCAACGCGCTGGCCGCCATCGCCATCGCCACCGAGCTGGAGCTGCCGGATGCGCCGATCGCCACTGCGCTGGCGAAGTTCAGCGGGGTGGGGCGGCGCTTCCAGCGCTGGGGCGACCACCCCGCCAAGGACGGCGGCCAGTTCACGCTGATCGACGACTACGGCCACCACCCGGTCGAGATGGCGGCGACGATCGCGGCGGCGCGGGGCGCGTTCCCGGGTCAGCGCCTCGTGCTGGCGTTCCAGCCGCACCGCTACACCCGCACCCGCGACTGTTTCGAGGACTTCGTCAAGGTGCTCGGCACCGCGGACGCCGTGCTGCTGACCGAGGTGTACTCGGCCGGCGAGTCGCCGATCGTCGCTGCCGACGGCCGGGCGCTGGTGCGCGCACTGCGTGTGGCGGGCAAGGTCGATCCGCTGTTCGTGGACGGCATCGCCGAGCTGCCCCAGACCATTGCCGAGCAGGCGCAGGGCGGTGACGTGGTGATCGTGATGGGGGCGGGCACGATCGGTGCCGTGCCGGCGCGGGTGGTGGAGCTGGTCGGAGGGCGGGCGTGATGAGCGGGACGGACGTGAACAAGCTGGGCAAGGTCGCCGTGTTGCTGGGCGGTACCTCGGCCGAGCGCGAGGTGTCGCTGATGAGCGGCACAGGCGTGCTGCAGGCGCTGCAGAGCCTGGGTGTCGATGCCCATGCCTTCGATCCGGCCGAGCGCGGCCTGCACGAACTGAAAGTGCAGGGCTTCGACCGCTGCTTCATCGCGCTGCACGGCCGCCACGGCGAGGACGGCTGCGTCCAGGGCACGCTGGAGATGATGGGCATTGCGTACACCGGTTCGGGCGTGATGGCCTCGGCGATCGCGATGGACAAGGTCATGACCAAGCGCCTCTGGCTGGCCGAGGGGCTGCCGACACCGCGCCACGTCTGGCTCGCACCGGACCAGCAGGATGCGGCCACGATCGCGGCCATGCCCGCACAGCTCGGCCTGCCCTTGATCGTCAAGGCGCCGCGCGAAGGCTCCTCGATCGGCGTGACCAAGGTGAGCGCCGCCGGCGACATTCAGGCCGCGGTGGCCGAATCGCTGCGCTTCGACCCGGACGTGCTCGGCGAGGAGTTCATCCAGGGTGACGAGGTCACCTGCCCGGTGATGGGCGAGGGGGCCAACGCCCGCGCGCTGCCAGTGATCCGCATCGTCCCGCCTGAAGCCGGCTACGACTACCAGAACAAGTACTTCACCGACGACGTGCGTTACCTGTGCCCGAGCGGGTTGCCCGAGGCCGAGGAGCGCGAGATCCAGCGCATCGTGCTGGCGGCCTACCGCTCGCTCGGCTGCCGCGGCTGGGGACGGGCCGATCTGATGATCCGCGCCAGCGACCGCCAGCCCTTCCTGCTGGAGATCAACACCTCGCCCGGCATGACCAGTCACTCGCTGGTGCCGATGTCGGCGCGCGCGGCAGGTATCGACTATCCGCAGCTGTGTCTGCAGGTACTGGCCGCCGCACGGCTGGACAGCACGCGGCCGCAGATGGCCTGACGGAACAGCATGCACGCCAACTCTGCCACCGCCAGCACTGCCGACCGGACCGGTGCGACCGTGCCGATCGATGTCCGGCTGATGCGTTCCGGTGCCAACGTGCTGCTGGTGCTCGTGCTGCTGGCGGGGCTGGCCGTGCTGGGTATGCGGGTGGCGCGCTCGCCGTGGTTCAACCTGCGCGAAATCCACGTCGAAGGCGAGGTGGCCCACAACACCACCGAGACCGTGCGCCAGCATGTCACCCCGCTCCTGCAGGGCAGCTATCTCACGATGGACCTTGGTCAGGCCCGTACCGCGTTCGAGTCGGTGCCCTGGGTGCGCCGCGCCGAAGTGCGGCGGATCTGGCCGCACGATCTGGTCGTGCGCATCGAGGAACACCGCCCGGTTGCCTACTGGGCACGCGAGGACACCGACCACCTGCTGGTGAACACGCACGGCGAGCTGTTCGAGGTGAACCTCGGTGACGTCGATGACGACAACCTGCCCACGCTGGCCGGGCCGGCAGGCACCTCGGTGCAGGTGATGGCGATGTGGCAGGCGCTCGTCCCGGTGCTCGCGCCGCTGCGCCAGCGCATCGACCGGGTGGTGCTGACCGACCGTGGCTCCTGGCGCGTACACCTCGGCCGGGGCCTGTTGCTCGAACTCGGACGCGGTGATTCCGATCAGATCGTCGCTCGCACCCAACGGTTCGTCCAATCCGTGGGACAGATCACCGCGCGCTTCGATCACCGGGCGATCGAGTACGCGGACCTGCGGCACAGTGAAAGTTATGCCCTGCGTTTGGTCGGCATGGGCACGACGCCGGTGGCCGTTCGCGCAGGCAAGGGTCATTGAAGGCGCATTGAAGGCGATATGCAAGGAACACGAATGACCAAGGAATACAACGATCTGGTCGTCGGACTCGATATCGGCACCGCCAAGGTCATGGCCGTGGTGGCCGAGATCCTGCCGGACGGCGAGATGCGTCTGGCCGGGCTCGGCGTGGCGTCCTCTCACGGACTCAAGCGCGGGGTCGTGGTGAACATCGACGCCACCGTGCAGTCGATCCAGCACGCCCTGAAAGAGGCCGAAATGATGGCCGATTGCAAGATCGGGCGGGTCTACACCGGCATTTCGGGGAGCCACGTGCGCGGGCGCAACTCCACCGGCATGGTCATTGTCCGGGACAAGGAGGTCGGCGCGATCGACGTGGCCCGCGTGGTCGAGACGGCCAAGGCGATCAATATCCCCAACGACCAGCGGCTTTTGCTGGTCGAGCCGCAGGAATTTGTCATCGACGGCCAGGAAGTGCGCGAACCGGTCGGCATGAGCGGCGAACGGCTGGAGGTGCGGGTGCATATCGTGACCGGGGCCTTCAGTGCTGCGGAAAATATTGTCAAGTGCGTGCGGCGCTGCGGCCTGGAAGTCGAGCAGCTGGTACTCAATCCCAGTGCGTCGAGCCTGTCGGTGCTGACACCGGATGAAAAAGACCTCGGTGTCGTGCTTGTGGATATCGGGGCAGGCACCACGGATGTGGCGATTTTCACGGACGGCGCAATCCGTCATACTGCAGTGATACCGATTGCGGGGGATTTGATCACCAGCGATATCGCGATGGCCTTGCGCACTCCGACCAAGGATGCGGAGGACGTCAAGATCGAGTTCGGCGTGGCCAAGCAGTTGCTGGCCGATCCGTCCGAGCAGCTCGAAGTGCCCGGTCTGGGGGACCGGGTGCCCCGGGTGCTGAGTCGCCAGGCCTTGGCTGGCGTGATCGAACCGCGCGTAGAAGAGATTTTTTCGCTGGTTCAGCAAGTGATTAGGGACAGCGGCTACGAGGAGCTGCTGTCTTCTGGCATTGTGCTGACCGGCGGCTCGGCGGTGATGCCGGGCATGATCGAATTGGCAGAAGACATATTCCTCAAACCCGTGCGCATGGGGATTCCGACGTACAGCGGAGCCCTTCATGACATGGTGGCCAGCCCCCGCGCTTCGACGGCGATGGGGCTGCTGGAGGAAGCGCGGTTGGCGCGCCTGCGGGGATTGAGGTCGAATCCGTCCGGTGGCACGGCACAGGGTTTGTTCGGCAAGGCACGGGATTGGTTCTTGAAGAGTTTCTGATGTAATTCAGATCCAAGGAGAGCGGCATGGGAATCGAGATGATTGAAGAGTTCAACCAGGGCACGCAGATCAAGGTGATCGGCGTGGGCGGCGGCGGCGGCAATGCGGT
>JBEANV010000124.1:0-5908 GCA_041165285.1 Pseudomonadota bacterium
CTCCGACGCCTTCAAGCCGACGACGCCGATGCAGATGGAGTCGGAACTCATCGGCCACGACGTCCATGCCCGCGGCATCTCGCTGCGGCCAGTGCCCACGGGCACTTCCAGTCTGACAACCGGCTCGGCACGTCTGCCGCCCGGCCGCATCAGCAGCGTCCACGGGCCGATGGACGACGCGTCGCCATACAGCGTCGAAGTCACCGAGCTGGCACACGACCCGGACCTCGACGAAGCGGTGATCGCCTTCGCCAATGCCGATTTCGATCTGTGCGAGCGCTCGCTGCACAGCCTCGTCAGCGCCAGTGGCCCGCGGGCACAGCACGCCGAGACCTGGTACGCGCTGTTCGATCTCTACCGCGCCATTGGCCAGCAGCTCAAGTTCGAGTCGCTCGCGCTGGACTACACGCAGCGCTTCGGCTGGTCGCCGCCGCAGTGGTATTCGCTGCCGCGGCTGGTGGCAGACGCCGTCGCCAGCGAACGCTCCCGCCCCACGACCCGCCACCACAGCCAGTTCGACGGCACCGTCGGCTGGGTCGCGCCGGATTTCATCGACGCCGACGCCGTGACCCAACTGCGCTCGCAACTGCTGCAGATGCCGCTGCCGTGGGTGCTCGACTGGCGCCAGACCCGCCACATCGACGCACAGGCGGCCAGTGCATTGCACCGGCTGCTGCACGACTGGGCGGACGAGCCGATCGAGATGTGCTGGCTCGGGGGCGAGTCGCTGTTCGTGCTGCTGGCCGATCTGTCCCCGACGAGCGTGCGGGACGCCGACCCGGCGTACTGGATGCTGCGTCTGGAAGCCCTGCGCCTGACCCACCGGACGCTCGATTTCGACCAGGTGGCCATCGACTACTGCCTGACCTACGAGGTTTCTCCGCCGTCGTGGGTGCCATCACGCTGCATGTTGCGGCTGTCCGACGACACCGGCAAGACCATTGCACCCGTGTCCAGCGTCGCCGAGGTCGTCACCGGTTTCATGGAATCGCAGACACCGGACGAAGGGTTGCTGGAGGTCGCCACCGTGGAACTCAATGGCCAGCTCATCGGCGACATCGGCAATCTGCTGAAAGGCATGGACCGGCAGATCGGCAACTCGACGCTCATCCAGGTCTCCTGCACCCGGTTGATCCGCGTCGATTTCATCGCGGCAGGCGACCTGCTGAACTGGGTACTGGCCCGCCACGCCGAAGGACGCAACGTCAACTTCGTCGAGGCCCACCGGCTCGTGGCGCTGTTCTGCGGCGCCATGGGCATCAGCGAGCACGCCCGCGTCACGGTCCGCAACGTCTGACGCCGAGCGCCGGTCCGGCCCCTGCCGACCGGCCGTCCTTCACCGCCCCACCCGGAACCCCAGACCCATGTCCACCGAGTCCTTTCACGGCACCACCATCGTCAGCGTGCGCCGCGGCAACACCGTGGCCATCGGCGGTGATGGCCAGGTCACACTCGGCCACATCGTCATCAAGTCCACCGCCCGCAAGGTGCGCAAGCTGCACCGCGACCAGGTGCTGGCCGGATTTGCCGGGGCCACAGCCGACGCCTTCACGCTGTTCGAGCGCTTCGAATCCAAGCTGGAGAAGCACCAGGGCCACCTCGTGCGCGCCGCCGTCGAGCTGACCCGCGACTGGCGCACCGACCGCGTGCTGCGCCGGCTGGAGGCCATGCTCGCCGTGGCCGACCGCACCGCCTCGCTCATCATCACCGGCAACGGCGACGTGCTGGAACCCGAGCACGGCATCGTCGCGATCGGCTCCGGCGGTGCCTATGCCCAGGCCGCCGCACGGGCCCTGTTGCAGCACACCGAGATGACGCCGGCCGAGGTCGTCAAGCGTTCGCTGGAGATCGCTGGCGACCTGTGCATCTACACCAACCAGTCCCACACCATCGAGACGCTGGAATGAGCGCCATGACCCCGCAGGAGATCGTCTCCGAACTCGACCGCCACATCGTCGGCCAGCACGACGCCAAGCGCGCCGTCGCCATCGCGCTGCGCAACCGCTGGCGCCGCCAGCAGGTGGACGCCGCGATGCGCCACGAGATCACGCCGAAGAACATCCTGATGATCGGCCCGACCGGCGTCGGCAAGACCGAAATCGCCCGCCGGCTGGCCCGACTCGCGGACGCCCCTTTCATCAAGGTCGAAGCCACCAAGTTCACCGAGGTCGGCTACGTCGGCAAGGACGTGGACACCATCATCCGCGACCTCGTCGAGAGCGCCGTCAAGCAGGAGCGCGAGAAGCAGGTGGTGCAGATGCGCCACCGCGCTGAAGACGCCGCCGAGGACCGCATCCTCGACGTGCTCGTGCCGCCGCCGCGCCCGGCCGCTTCGGGTGGTCTGGGCTTCGGCTTCGGAGAGCCACCCGCGCCGGCACCAGCCCCGGTCGACAGCGCCGCGCGCCAGACCTTCCGCAAACGCCTGCGCGAAGGCACGATGGAAGACAAGGAGATCGAGATCGACCTCGCCGAAGCGCGACAGGCGGTCGAGATCATGGGCCCGGCCGGCATGGAGGACATGGCCGAGCAGCTCAAGGGCATGTTCTCGCAGCTCGGCCAGGGCAAGCGCAAGACGCGCAGGGTCACCGTGGCCGAGGCACGCCGCCTGCTGATCGAGGAAGAGGCGCAGCGCCTGGTCAACGACGAGGAGATCAAGGCCCGCGCGCTCCACAACACCGAGCAGAACGGCATCGTCTTCATCGACGAGATCGACAAGGTCGCCAGCCGCAGCGACGCGCAGGGCGCCGACGTGTCGCGCCAGGGTGTGCAGCGCGACCTGTTGCCGCTGGTAGAAGGCACGACGGTCAACACCAAGTACGGCATGGTCAAGACCGACCACATCCTGTTCATCGCGTCAGGGGCCTTCCATCTGTCGCGGCCGAGTGACCTGATCCCGGAGTTGCAGGGACGCTTCCCGATCCGCGTCGAGCTGTCCTCGCTGAGCGTGGACGACTTCGAGGCGATCCTGTCCAGCACCCACGCCAGCCTGATCAAGCAGTACCAAGCGCTGCTGGCCACCGAAGGCGTGACGCTGGAGTTCACCCCCGAGGCCATTCGCCGCATTGCCGAGACCGCCCACGGTGTCAACGAGCGCACCGAAAACATCGGCGCGCGCCGGCTGTCGACGGTACTGGAGCGGCTGCTCGACGAGATATCGTTTGACGCACCGCAGCGTGCAGGCCAGACCGTCTCCATCAGTGCAGCGGATGTGGAAAATCGCCTCGGCGCGCTGGCGGGCAACGAAGACTTGTCGCGGTACATCCTCTGACACCAGGGGGGCTTTACCCCGGAACACGGGGTCAGCAGTCATCGGACAAGGAAACGGGGGTCGGTATCATCGACGCCCATGCCCTCTCCCTCCGGCCCTTTTCCTGACGCAGTCGCTCCTTCTGGCGCGGGTTCGTCCGACGCTGGACCAGATCGGGACAAGCTCTGCCAGCTGGCGGACAGCGCGCCGGTCATGATGGCCTACTTCGACGGCCCGCGGCAGCTCTGCACCTATGCCAACCGCACCTTCGTGCTGGGCCTGTGCGACACGTCGCGCGTGCCATTGGGGCGTGCGCTGGTCGATGTACTGGCACCCGAACTGGGTCGGCAGCTCTCGCCTGCACTCGCCGGCACCCTGCAGGACGGCCAGGCTGTCACGCTGGAGCAGCCATTGGCGCTGCGGGACGGCCAGCACCTCTGGGTCGAGATCAGCCTCACGCCGCACCTTGACCCGCAGGGCCGCCGCGCCGGCGTCTACGTGCTCATCGTCGACCAAAGCCGCCACCACGCCGCCGAGCGCGCGCTGCTCGAATCCGAGGAGCGCCTGTCCAAGTTCCTGCAGGCCGGTGTCGAGGGCATCTTCTTCCACCGCGACGGCCACATCGCCGACGCCAACCCGGCCCTGTGCGAGCTGGTGGGCCTGTCACTGCACGACCTGCTCGGCCGCCCGGCGCTGATGCTGATTGCCCCCGAACACCAGGCCGGTACCGCCAAGCGACTCGACAGCCTGCAGGACACCACCTTCGAAACCGCGGTGGTCCACCAGGACGGCACGCGCATCCCTGTCGAGGTGATCGACCGCGGCACCGTGCAGCACGGCGAACCGATGCGCATGGCCGTGGTGCGCGACATCCGCGACCGCCATGCCACCCAGGCGCGGCTGCACTACCTCGTCCACCACGACGCGCTGACCGGGTTGCCGAATCGGGCTGCCTTCCTGGCACAGCTCGACCACCTCATGGTCGCTGCGCGCGCCTCCGACACCCAGCTCGCGCTGCTCTTCATCGACCTCGATCACTTCAAGCGGGTCAATGACTCGGTCGGCCACACCCGCGGCGATGCGCTGCTGAAGACCATCGCGCAGCGCCTGTGCGAGCGCGTGCGCAGCACGGACCGCGTTGCCCGCTTCGGCGGCGACGAGTTCATGGTGCTGCTGCCCGGCGTGCGCGACCGCGACGCGGTGGTCCGCGTGGCCGGCAAGCTGCTCGAAGCGGTGGGGGCACCGGTCACGGTCGAAGGCCAGTCGATCTCGGTCACGCCCTCGCTCGGCATCGCGCTGTATCCCCAGGACGGCGACACGCCGGACGTGCTCATCAAGCACGCGGACGCCGCCATGCACGTCGCCAAGGGCCGCGGCCGCGCCACCTTCGCCTTCTTCGAGCCCGAAGTCGCGACCTCCGCCTACGACAAGCTGATGCTCGAAGGCGAGCTGGGCCACGCCATCACGCACGACGAGTTCGCGCTGCTGTTCCAGCCGCAGGTGCGCGCCCGCGACGGACACCCGGTCGGCGTCGAAGCCCTCATCCGCTGGCAGCATCCGCAGCGCGGGCTGCTGGCGCCCAACGAGTTCATCGCGCTGGCCGAGCAGCACCGGCTGATCGTGCCCATCGGCGCCTGGGTGCTGCGCGAAGCCGCCCGCCAGGCGCGCCAGTGGCACGACGCCGGCTGGCCGCTCACCGTGGCGGTCAACCTCTCGACGCTGCAGTTCCAGGCGCCGGACTTCGTCGCCTCGATCCAGGCCCTGCTGGCCGAGACCGGTCTGCCCGCCGGCTGGCTGGAGCTGGAACTCACCGAGCGCATGCTGATGGACGATGTGCCGCAGGTCTGCGCGCGGCTGCAGCAGCTGCGGGCGCTGGGCGTGAAGCTCTCGGTGGACGATTTCGGCACCGGCTACTCCTCGCTCAGCCACCTGAAGGAGCTGCCGATCGACACCATGAAGATCGACCGCTCCTTCGTGCAGGAACTGCCCCACCAGCGCGAGTCGGCGGCCATCGCCAGCGCCATCGTCCAGCTCGCCCGCGGCCTCGGCCTGAGCGTTGTGGCCGAGGGGGTGGAAACCGATGCCCAACGGACCTTCCTGACCGACCAGGGTTGCGACCAGCTGCAAGGGCTGCTCATCAGTCCGCCACTGACGACACGCCAGCTCCAGGTCTGGCTGGACGCCCACCGCCACGGCTGAGCCGGGCAAGGCACACACGGCCGTTCGCCTCTGCTACGCTGGCGCGATGGTCGCCCACCGCCTCCGTTCCGCCTTGCAGGCCCACTCGGGCAGTCTGCCGCTGCGCGCATTGCGGGACCCGGACCGCTGGTTCATCCTGGGCACGCTGATCGCCACGATTCCGGCGTTCTACCTGGAGATGCTCACCGGCGAGCGCTCGCTGCTGGCTGCAGCGGTCTACGTCATCGCGGCACTGGCCATGCTGCTGCGCATCGCGCGGCGGCGGGTGCTCATGGCGAACCGGTCCCGCCGCTGGCTGGTGTGGGCGCTGATCGCCGGGCTGCTGCTGGCGGCGCTGATGCCACCGAGTTCGACCTCGTCACTGGCGCTGACGCTGCGTCTGCTGACCGCCCTGCTCACGCTGCTCCACATGATGTGGCTGCTCCAGCACCTGCTGGCGCGCGACAGTCTGCCGGCGTTGCT
>JBEANV010000125.1:0-5826 GCA_041165285.1 Pseudomonadota bacterium
TTGTCCGGATCGCCCTTGGCGCGCTGGTAGACCAGCGAGCGCTGCTGGCGCGAGAAGGGCGCGGCCTCGTTGTCGCTCTCGATGAAGTACTGGCGGATCTCCGGACGGATGAACTCCATCAGGTAGCGCACATGCCCGATCACGGGGTAGTTGCGCAGCACCGAACGCTGCGACTGCCGCAGATCGCGCACGCCGATGACCAGGCCCGCGACCCCGAATGCCGCGATCCACGGATCGAGGTGGAACGCCCACCATCCCACGCCACCCCCCAGCGCCAGCGCGCCGCACGTGAGCATGACCAGATACCGGATCGGGAAGTGTTGGTCCAACGCGGTCAACCAAGCGGGCATGGGAAGTCTTTCGGTGGTCGCAACCAAAGGCGCGGGTTTGTCATGCTGGGCCCCGGACGGGTGACGCAAGGGCGAAATTGAAGCGCCCCGACCGGCCAATTGTCGCCAGGGCACCGTGCGGCGGATTCTGTAAGCCATGCGCAAGAATTGACGGCCATTCGACGCGAAGTTCGGTGAACCGCCTGGGTGCAGGGCGCGGATCATCCTAGGTCGTAGCAGCGCTGTTTTTCACGCAATCCCACCATGAAATCACTGTCGATCTCCGCCCGTCTGTGGCTACCCCCGCTGGTGGTCGCAGGCATGTTGTTGCTGGTCGAGGGCTGGTCCGTGCTGCACAGCCGGGCCGAGATCGACATGGCCCGCACAGACCTGGCCACCCAGCTCGACAAGATCGGCAAGACCACCCAGTGGGTCGGTCTGACCGAGGCGAACGCAGCCCGCGCGCTTGCTGTGCTGAACAGCACCGACGCCGGACTGGGCGCGCGGATGAAACCCGACATCGAGGCCACTTCGGCGCGCATCAGCACGCTGCAGCAGGCGGTGGAAGCCCAGTCGACCCTGCCCGACGAAGTCGCCGCGCTGGCGAAGGTCGGCCAGGCACGCAAGACCTACATCGACCTGCGCAAGCAGCTCGGCACGGCCCGCAGCGCAGGCACCGAGGTGTCCGAGGCCCAGCTGACCGGCCTGCGCGAGGCGCTCGGTACCTACATCGGCGCGCAGCGCGAGGTGGTGACACTGCAGTACCGCCACGCCGACGCCATTGCCGAAGCCACCGCCGCCCGGCAGCGCCTGACCGTCACAGCGGTCGGCGCCACGCTGCTGGGGCTGGCGGTGATGCTGATGGTATCGACGGCATTGACAGCACGCGCCATCCTGCACCCGCTGCAGCGGGCGCTCGACGCCACCGGCCGGATCGCGGATGGCGACCTCAGCGACCAGGCCACGTCCACCCGCCAGGACGAAGTGGGTGACCTGCTGCGCGGACTCTCCCACATGACCCGCGCCCTGCGCGCGCTGGTGCGCGACGTGCGCGCAGGTGCCGCATCGATGCAGACCGCCAGCGCCGAGATCGCCGTCGGCAATGCGGACCTGTCGCGCCGCACCGAGCAAACCGCCGGCAGCCTGCAGGAAACGGCTGCGTCGATGACCCAGCTCTCCAGCACCGTGCAGCACAGCACCGCCGCCGCCGCGCAGGCGCACCAGCTCGTCACCTCGGCCGCCGAAGCGGCGACCCGCGGTGGCGCCGTGGTGCAGCAGGTGGTGCAGAACATGGATGACATCACCGCGTCCAGCCGCCGCATCGGCGACATCACCGGCGTGATCGACGGCATCGCCTTCCAGACCAACATCCTGGCGCTCAACGCCGCCGTGGAAGCCGCACGGGCCGGCGAACAGGGCCGCGGTTTCGCAGTGGTCGCCAGCGAAGTGCGCTCGCTGGCACACCGCTCGGCCGAAGCCGCGCGCGAGATCAAGTCGCTCATCGGTGCCTCGGTCACGGCCATCGACCAGGGCGCACAGCTGGTGCGCGACGCCGGCAGCACGATCGACGAACTCGTCGCCTCGGTGCGCCGCGTCTCGGAGATCATCGGGCGCATCACCGCAGCCTCGTCCGAACAGAGCCTCGGCATCCGTCAGATCAGCCAGGCCTTGACCCAGCTGGAAGAAGCCACCCAGCAGAACGCCGCGCTGGTCGAGCAGAGCGCCGCCGCCGCCAGCAGCCTGCGCGATGAATCGCAACATCTGAGCAACGCCGTGCATAAATTCCGGATCGAGGGCACCGCCAGCGCCTGACTGTGAACAACTCGTGACCTCATCCGCTCCCGTGGCGAACGGTACTTGATCGTACGGCGACTGGCTCACACAATGCGCCAGCACCGGTCCATCAGAGACCGCCTCTCACTTCAGGAACGGACTGCAGGACATGATGTTGCGCTGGCGCGCCGGGCTTGGCCTCGGGGTCGGACTCGGGTGGATGACCCTGTCGTCGGCCGCCTGGGCGGCGCCCCAGGCAGCGGACCCAGCGGCCGGCAGCATCGCCGTCGCCTCCACGAATTCCACCGCCAACGCACTGCGGCTCACCGTGGTGGACGCCGTGCTCGGCATCCTCGCCCATACACGCTGGCCGCAGCGCACCGCACGTCCGCTGTCGCTGTGTGTCAGCGAACGCAGCAGCAGCGTGCCGGAGCTGCGCACGCTGCACGACAGCGTGCCACCGGGCAAGCTGGCGCCGGTCCGGCTGGTGGATCTGGCCGACGAGCTGCCACTCGACTGCGACGCGGTCTACCTGGGCGCCGGTGCGGCGGCCATCGAGCCGCTGGCACAGCTGATCGGCCGGCCCGTGCTGAGCATGGGCGAAGGGGCAGAGTTCTGCAGCCGCGGGGGCCTGTTCTGTCTGGTGCCGCGCAGCGGCGGCCTGCGGGTGGAGGTCAACCTCGACGCCGTCGCCCGCAGCGGCCTGCATGTGCATCCGCAGGTGCTCAAGATCGGCCAGCCACGCCCGGGAGCCACGCCATGAAGCGCCCTGTGACCTTCCTCAAGCTGCTGCGACGCGGCCATCTGCGGGTGGCGACCGCGGCGGTGACGACCTTCGGACTGATGCTGGCGGTGATTGCGCACATGCTGCTGAGCGGCGTGCAGGAGCGCCACCTGGAACTCGTGGCACGCACGCTGAGCTATTCGGTCGAGGCCGCCATCACCTTCCGCGACGCGCAGACCGCCAGCGAGCTGCTGCGCGACATCGCCGGACGCGAGGGGCTGATCGAGGCACGGGTGCTGCTGCCGACCGGCGAGGTGCTGGCCAGCCACACCACGCCGGACAGCGGCACGGTCGACCGCCTGATGCGCCAGGTCGGCGAAGTGCTGATGCACAGCGAGGCCCGCTCGCCCGTGCTGCTGGACGGGCGCACCATCGGCCTGGTGCGGCTGCGTGGCGATGGCACGCTGTACGCGTGGCTGCTGGTCTACGGGGCGGTCGGGGCCGTGCTGTGCATCGGCGCCTCGCTGCTGGCTGGCACCCTGATGACCCGGCGGATGGAGCGTTCGATCATCGACCCGATCAACCACCTGGCTGCGCTGACCCGCTCGATCCGCAGCGAGCGGGCCTACGACCGGCGCGCGCCGCACGCCCGCATCGCCGAGCTGCAGGCGCTGGGGGACGACTTCAACGCCATGCTCGACGAGGTGCAGCTCGGCCAGGCGGAGCTGCTGGCCAGCCACCGGCGGCTGCAGTCCGACAACGACCTGCTCTCCCACAAGGCCTGGCACGACGAGCTGACCGGGCTGGCCAACCGCTCGCAGTTCGAGCGCCGGCTGCAGGACGCGCTCACCAGCACCGGTCTGCGCGGCGGACACCTCGCGGTGCTCTTCCTTGACGCCGACGGCTTCAAGGCGGTGAACGACACGGCCGGCCACGCTGCCGGTGACCGGCTGCTCACGATGATGGCTGACCGGCTGCGCACCGCGGTGCGCGAAACCGACGTCGTGGCGCGGCTGGGCGGGGACGAGTTCGCCGTGCTGCTGCACCCGCTGCGCAGCGTGGACGACGCGCGCCGGGTCGGGCAGAAGATCCACAGCCTGATGACCCAGCCCTTCGATCTCGACGAACACGGCCACTTCCACTGCGGCCTGAGCGCCGGCATGGCGACCTACCCGCTGGACGGCGACACCATACCCGCCCTGCTCGACACGGCCGACCGGGCCATGTACCGCGCCAAGCACGCCAGCAAGCGGGCGCGGCACAAGCCCCTGATGGGACCGGGCACGCCCTATCCCACCCTGAACAACGACAAGGTCGCCCAATGAAACGACCCGCTCTGACCGCCCTGGCGCTGGCCATGACCCTGGTCCTGCTGCTCACGGGCTGTGCCACGCCGCCGCCGCCCCCCGCACCACCCGCCGCCCGCTTTTCGTCCGCGCAGATCGCCGCACTGCGCCAGATGGGCTTTGCCGAGGTCACTGAAGGCTGGGAGCTGAACCTGGCGGGCAAGGTGCTGTTTTCGTTCAACGACGAGCGCCTCGGCACCGACGGCCTGCGCACCGTCGCCGGCATCGCCGACACGCTGCTTCGGGAGGAGCTGACGTGGCTGCGCATCGAGGGCCATGCCGACGGCATCGGCGACCCCGAGTACAACCGCCGCCTGTCCGCCCGGCGGGCCGAGGTGGTGGCCCGCGAATTCACGGTACGCGGCCTGCCGGCGGCGCGCATCGAGGTGCGCGGCCAGGGCATGCGCATACCCATTGCCGACAACGCGACCGAGGCCGGCCGCGCGCAGAACCGCCGCGTCGTGATCCTCGTGCGCGGCGACTGAACCGCCGCCACGCACGGTCGGCAGTTCAGCGCTTGCCGTGCGGCTCCGAATGCCGCTGGCCGGCGCAGCCATCCACGTCGAGCACTGCGGCGGTCAGCGTCGTGCCGCTGAGCGTGCCCAGCACCTTGACGGTGGCACCGGCCACCAGGCAGGCCGACGTGCCGTCGTGGTAAGTCGCACCGGTCGTGTTGACGGTGTAGGCGCCAGCCGCCACGGCGGTGCTGGCATTGGCAGCCGCCACGGTGAAGCTGAAGGTGCCGTCGCTGTTGACCGTGCCCACCGTGCCGCGCACGCCGCTGCCCGTGTAGGCATGCCCCGGATGCGCCGCCCGCGCGCGGCTCGATGCCGCACCGCGCACGTCCACCGTCGTCGCCGTGATCACCGCCGACGAGCCGATGCCGCTGACCTGCCCGCGGAAGCTCACCGCCACGCCGACAGCCAGATCACTGGCCAGCCCGTGCGGGAACGTGGCTGCGCTGATGTCCACCACCACGCTGTCGCTGCCCGGCAGGAAGTTGGCATCGGTCAGCTTGACCGTGACCAGCGCGCCGCTGACGGCGCTGACCGTGCCCTCGCCGCGGGCGCGGGCGACGGCGGATTCGACGTGGATGACGGTGGCGGACACGGTGACCGGGTCGGCGGTCGTGGCACCCGGCGTGACCGTGCCCTTGATGCCGATGCGGGTGCCCGCAGTGAGCTGGGCCAGTGTCAGCGTATTGCCGGTGGACTCGTGGGTGATGACCGCGTCGGTGGCGAGCGAGACGACCACGCCCGTGCCGAGGCGGCTGTCGTTGACGGTGATGGTGCCGGCGGTGGTGTCCACGCTCTGCACCGTGCCGTGGACCTCGGCCTGCTGGCGCACGAACTTGCGGAAGGCGTTGGTCGGGTGCAGGACATCGACCTGGGGTGTCACCAGCCCGGTGGCGACGCTGTAGGTGAAGCGGGCGAGGTTGAAGTCGAGCACGAGCTGGCCGGTGGTCGCCGTGTCGAACGACAGGTTGCGCACGTTCCAGACGAAATCGCCAGCGCCATTGCTCAGCTGGCCGGTCACGGTGGTGGCGCCATCGAGCGAGACGAGCTGCACGTCGTTGCCCAGCGTCACGGCGAGCTGCGTGTAGATGCCGGCCGGCAGCGTCACGCTCGACATGAACTGGCCCACGTCCGCCAGC
>JBEANV010000126.1:0-5555 GCA_041165285.1 Pseudomonadota bacterium
TGCTGGTGTCCATCGGCATCGCCGGCTGGGCGCAGCAGCGCCGCAACCGCGCCATCAAGCGCCGCATCGCCGAGCGGCAGCTTGCCACCTGACTGTTCCCACCCACCCCAGAAGGAGACGAGGATGACCCCGATCCGCATGCACCTGGCCCTCGGCCTCGTTGCGCTGGCCTGCAGCAGCCTCACCGCGCCAGCCCACGCCGACGACTTCCTCGACGCCGCCAAGAAGAAGATCGCCACGGCGACGATGACCAAGGAAACCTGGGACGGCCCCACCACCGGCCCGAAAGCCATCGCCAGCAAGACCCTCGTCTTCGTCGCCGCCGACATGAAGAACGGCGGCATCGTCGGTGTCTCCAAGGGCGTCGAGGAAGCGGGCAAGGCCATCGGCTGGAACGTCCGCGTGATCGACGGCCAAGGCTCGGTCAGCGGGCGCACCGCCGCGCTGAACCAGGCGCTGGCGCTCAAGCCGGCCGGCATCGTGGTCGGTGGCTTCGACACGACCGAGCAGAAGGTGGCGTTCGAGAACGCGGCCAAGTCCGGCATCCCGCTGGTCGGCTGGCACGCCGGCGACAAGCCCGGCCCGAACGAGAAGGCGGGCCTGTTCGCCAACGTCACCACCGTGACCGACGACGTGGCGGACATCGCGGCGTCGTGGGCGGTGGTCGATTCGGGCGGCAAGGCGGGCGTCGTGATCTTCACGGACTCGCAGTACGCGATCGCCGTCTACAAGGCGCGGGCGATGGAGGCGATCATCAAGAAGTGCGGTGGCTGCACGGTGCTGAGCTTCGAGGACAGCCCGATCGCCGACAGCGCCACCCGGATGCCGCAGCTCACCACGTCGTTGCTGCAACGCTTCGGCGACAAGTGGACCCACTCGCTGGCGATCAACGACCTGTACTTCGACTTCATGGGCCCGTCACTGACGGCGGCCGGCAAGAAGGGCGACGGCAACCCGAAGGCGGTCTCGGCCGGCGACGGCTCGGAAGCGGCCTACCAGCGCATCCGCACCAAGCGTTTCCAGGCGGGCACCGTGCCGGAGCCGCTGAACATGCAGGGCTGGCAGATCGTGGACGAGATGAACCGGGCGTTCAACAAGGCGGCGTGGTCCGGCTACTCGCCCAAGGTGCATCTGGTCACGGCCGAGAACGTCGCCAAGGACGGCGGGCCGAAGAACGAGTTTGATCCGGACAACGGGTATCGGAACCAGTACAAGCGGATCTGGGGCAAGTGAGCTGCCGCTGACCGGCTAACCTGATCCATGACAAAGGGGCGCCGAAGCGCCCCTTGTCACGTCACCGCCGCAGTGTCGGTGTCAGCGGACGATCGAATCGCTGGTCTCCAGGTTCGAGGCCGACGTGTAGCTGTAGCCGCTGCGCGTCACGCCGGTCACCGTGAAGGTGAAGGGGCCGCGGGCGGTCTTCGACGACGTGGGCGACGTGAAGGTGGCCACGCCATTCGTGCCGGTCACGACCGATGCCCTGGTCTGACTGACGATGCCAGACCAGTTGCCGGTGACGGTGGCGCCGGACACCGGCAGGCCGTTCTTGTCGAGCACCTTCACTGCAGCCTTGGCGTTGGCAGTGCCCGACTTGGCGACCGTCAGCGACATGGCAATGTCCCCGACGCTCATCGCCACCGGTGCCGCGCCGACCGTGACGGTGACCGCCCTGGTAGCACTGAGGCCGCCGTTGTCGGTCACGCGCAGCTGGGCGGTGTAGGTGCCCACCGTGCCGTACACGTGGCTGGTGGTCACGCCCGTGGCGCTGGTGCCGTCCCCGAAGGTCCAATCCCAGCCCACGATGCTGCCGTCCGGGTCACTCGACCCCGCGCTCGAGAAACTCACGGTCAGCGGCACGGTGCCGCTGGTCGGCGTGGCGCTGATCGCTGCGGTCGGCGCGGTGTTGCCCGGGGTGTAGAAGTTCACGCCCAGCGCGTACTGACCGACGCTGCCGTAGCTGCTGTAGCCGGTCGAGAGGGGATCGCCCTTGCCCGTGCCCTGGACCGACACGTAGTAAGTGCCGGCCAGGGGCACCGTCACGGACAGCGTCGCGTTCAGCGCATCGACCGGGTTGGCAGAGGCCAGCACCGTGCCGGCGCTGTTGCGCAGCGTCACCACCGCGTCCAGATTGGCAGACCGTGCAGCCGGCGTCAGCGTGACGTTGACCGGGCCGGCCGCGGCCGAGAAGGCGAACACGTCCACATCGGTCGGGCGCTCGATCACACCCTGCATGGCGACGGTCGTGATGCCACCGCTGCTGGTGCCGACGAGCACGGTCGCTGTCGCGTTCGTGTCGCCATGGTCATCGACGCGCAGCGGCAGGCCGTTGCTCTGCGCCACGGCGTAGTCGTCCTGGGTGTTGTTCGCGCCGAGGTACTCGCCCTTGCTCCACTGCACCAGCGACTGGTAGTACCCCACGCCCATGATCGGTGCCCAGCCGGTGGCACCGCTGCCGTGGCCGCTGTAGTAGCCGGTGGCAGAGGTACCGTCATGCGACAGGCCCATGTTGTGGCCCGCTTCGTGCGAGATGGCCTCGGCCACGTACTTCTCGTTGCCTGCACTCAGCTTGTCGTAGAACACGAGCGCGGGCTTGTAGTACTCGCTCGTGTCATCGAAGACCCCCACGTATGCAACACCACCGCAACTGCAGGTGTACACCCCCGTGCTGCTGGTGACGAGCACCGTCGTGCCGAAGACCGCGTCGGTGCTGCCCGTGCGGGTGATCTGATCGGCGGGGACGGCTTCGGTGGTCACGTTGACGTCGAAGGGTGCGTAGTCCTCGGCCACGCGCTGCCAGATGTACTGGATGCGCTGCAACTCGGTGGTCGAGAAGCTGTATGGAATGCCGTCGAGGTCGAAGGGCAGTGCCGTGATCGTCGAGCCGCTCGCATTCCAGGCGGTGCCCGTGAGCGTGGCGCCCTTGAAGTTCAGGTAGATGGTGCGCTGGGCGCCTGGGCGGCTGTGCAGCAGGAAGGTCTGGTCCAGCGGCGCCAGGGTGCCATCCAGCAGGCCGGTACTGGCCGCGGAGGCCGGCGTCGCCGGAAGCGGCGCGTCCAGTTCATCGACAGAGAACAACCGTCCGCGCTGGTCGAGGCGCATGCGCCGGTCATTGAGCAGCAGGGATCTGAGTTCGTCCGGCGACTTGCGGTACCACGCCGCCACGTCCGGGAGCCGGTCACCCAGCAAATCGATCGCACGCTGCCCGCCCGAATGGCGGTCCGGCAGGGTCACCTGCGGGAACGAGCCCTTCTGGACATGGGGCACGACAGGTTTGGCGCTGCCCGCGGATTGCGCGGCACCCGCTGCGGCAGCGAAGCACAGAATCAGCAATTTCGCGAAAAGTCTCATTCAATACTCCTCGAAACACAGTTTTATTGACTTTTTCAAAAGGAAATACTGCCATTCTTCCCGTGCAAAAAGGGTATCCAATGCGCAAGGTCGTATCGGATTGCGCCAGATTCATCACGAATAGCATGCGGGCCCGCACCATGCCGGTGCGCCCGAGCGGCCGGCAGCCTGGAGTGGTTCAATGGTGCAACCGTAGCCGTGTCGCCGTGAGGAAAGGCAGCACGCGGGCCAGCAAAGCGTCCGGCGCTTCTTCAGCGATGTAGTGGCCGCAGGGCAAGGGGCCGCCGCACACATCGTCGGCCACGCGCTGCCACTCGCGCAGCGGCTCGAAACAACGATGCACCACGCCCTCCTCGCCCCACAGCGCCAGCAGCGGCATGGTCAGGCGGCGACCGGCGTCGCGGTCGGTGCGGTCGTGGTCGAGGTCGATGCCGGCGGCGGCGCGGTAGTCCTCGCACAACCCGTGGGCGGCACCGGGTTGACGCAAGCCGTGTTCATAGGCGGCCAGCGCACGCGGGTCGAACGGCGCCAGCCCGGCGCTGCGCCGGCCCATCACGTCGCGCAGATACGCGGCGGGATCGGCCTCGATCAGCCGCTCGGGCAGCGGCGCGGGCTGGATCAGGAAGAACCAATGCCAGTAAGCGCGGGCGAAGGCGTCCGAGGTCTGCGCGTACATCGCCAGCGTCGGCGCGATGTCCAGCAGCACCATCCGGCGCACGGCGTCGGGATGGTCCATGCCGAGCCGGTGCGCCACCCGTGCGCCCCGGTCGTGGGCGAGCACGTCGAAGTGGTCGTGGCCCAGCGCCTGCATGAGCCGCAGCAGGTCGCGGGCCATCGTGCGCTTGCTGTAGTTGGCGTGGTCGGCGTCACCCGGCGGCTTGGACGACGCGCCGTAGCCGCGCAGATCCGCCATCACCAGCGTGAAATGCTGGGCCAGCGTCGGCGCAACGCGGTGCCAGATCGCGTGGGTCTGCGGGTGGCCGTGGAGCAGCAGCAGGGCCGGTCCCTGTCCGCCGAGGCAGGCGTGGATCTGCACGCCGTCGTCGGTGGGCAGCGATTGGGTCTCGAAACCGGGGAAGAGCGGTATGGAGGGCATGCCAGTCATCTCATGGGGCGGAGAAGGACAGTGCCACAAAGTCCACGAACGCCCGCACCCGCGCCGCCAGCCGGTGCCGCTGCGGATAGACCGCGTAGACATCGGCGTCCGGCGTGAAGCACTGCGGCAGCACCTGCACAAGCCGGCCGTCCTTCAGGAAGCGGTCGATGTCCCACTCGGCGCGCATCAGGATGCCGTGGCCGTCCAGCGCCCAGTTCACCGCGATCTCGCCGTCGTTGGTCGTCAGCGTTCCTCGGGTTTTCACCGCCTCGGTGGTCACGGCCCCGCCCCGCCCGCTCGACAGCCGCCACAGCCCGTAGGCTTCCTCGCCCTGGCGGATGCCGATGCAGTTGTGCTGCGTCAGGTCGTGGGGCACCTTGGGCGTGCCGTGGCGGGCGAGGTAGGCGGGCGCGGCGCACAGCAGCCGCCGGTTCGGGGCGAGCCGCTGCGCGATCACGCGGGCGTCGGGCGGCTCGCCGAAGCGGATGCAGACATCGAAGGCGTCGTCGGTCAGCGGCGGCGGGTTCACCGACAACTGCAGTTGCACCTCCACCTGCGGGTACTGGCGCAGGAAGCGCGAGATCAGCGGCGCGATGTGGCTGCGGCCGAAACCGAGCGTCGCGTTGACGCGCAGCAGCCCCTTCGGCGTCGAGCGGGACACGCCCAGCTCCTCCTCCATGTGGCCGATCTCGTCGAGGATGCGCCGGGCGTGTTCGAGGTAACGCTCGCCCTCCGGGGTCAGGCCCATGCGCCGCGTCGTGCGGTTGACCAGCGACACGCCGAGCCGCGACTCCATCAGCGCGAGGTGCTTGCTCACGGCCGGCGTGGTGATGCCCAGCTCGCGGGCCGCCGCGCTCAGGCTGCCGGCGCCGGCCAGCGTGGAGAAGAAGCCGAGGTCAGCGGGCTGGATGGCGTCGGGCATTGTTGAATCCAGGTGAACGATGGTTTCACTTTAGCCCTCCGCAGGTCACGTTTCCAGTCCCTACAGTGCGGCAATGCTTTCCCGCAGCCACACCACAGGACACCCCATGAAGACCTACTCGATCGCAACCATCCCGGGCGACGGCATTGGCAAGGAAGTCGTGCCCGCCGGCCAGCAGGTGCTCCAGGC
>JBEANV010000127.1:0-8416 GCA_041165285.1 Pseudomonadota bacterium
TGGCGAGCCCAGGCCAGCGTCAGCGCGCCGGTCACGGCCCCGACGCCCAGAAAACCCAGCAACAGTCCGTAGCGGCCCGCCCCCGAGTCACCCGCTGACGATCCTGCCACCAGGGGCAGGAGTGCCCACAGTGCCGAGCCTGGCAGGACAAAGGCCGCTGTGCGGGCGAGCTGAATCTGCGTGTCTCGGTGATGGCCTGCGTGGTGCAGGGCACCGACCAGACCGCTCCAGAATTCGGCCGGCGCTTCACCGGTAGCGTGCTGCTGCGGGATGTCCTTGACCGCCACCACCATGGACAACGCAATGCCTGCCATGCCGGCGACCACCACGAACGTGAGCGCCGGGTTCGCCCAGGCCAGCAGCGCGCCCGCCAGTGCGGGCCCCACGGCACGGGCACAACTGTAGGTGGTGCCACTCAGTCCCACGGCGGGCAGCCGTTCTTCGGGCGGAAGCACATCGAGCTGGGCGGTGAACCAGGACGGCCCTTGCAAGGAATAGCCGAGCCCGAACAGGAACATCAGCAGCAGCAGCACGCCTGGTCCTGCCGCCTCGCCATGGACCAGCGCGGCAGTCACGATGGCCAGCACCACCAGCAGGGCCTGCGAGGCCATCAGGAAGCGGCGCCGTTCCAGCATGTCGGCCAGCACACCGCCGGGCAAGGCCAGCAACAGCGCCGGCAGGGTCGCGGCGGTCTGCACGAGGCCCACCTGGAGCGGCGTGCCATGCTGGGCCACCATCAACCAGCTCACCGCCACGGTCTGCATCCACAAGCTCAGGTGCAGACCGAGCGCGCCAAGCCAGAGCAGGGTGAAACTTCGAAACCGCAGCGGCGCGAACGCAGACACCCTGGAGCGGCTCACTTCCAAGACCAATTCGGTTCGCGCTTGCCGCGGTAAGCCTCACGCGCCTCGGCCGAATCGGCGTAGCGCGTCACGCGGCCGGTGTAGTCCTGCTCGACACGGTAGCCGTCTTTCAGGGACATCTCCTCGGCCCGGTTCATCGACTCCTTGGCCAGACGCAGTCCGATCGGGCTCATGCCGGCGATCTGTCGGGCCAGGGCCAGGGCGGCCGGCATCAGTTCCTCAGGCGCCACGACGGCTTCGACCGCACCGAGGCGATGAAACTCGTGCGCATCGACAAATTCACCGGTGAAGAACATCTTGCGTGTCTTGTAAGGCCCGACGAGGCGCTGCAGATGCCGGGCGCCGCCCAGCACGCCGGCCTTGATCTCGGGCACCGAAAATCTGGCCTGGGTGGACGCGATGATGATGTCGCAGCTCGCCACCAGGGCCACGCCTGCGCCGATGGCCATGCCATTGACCGCAGCGATCACCGGCAGGGGGCAGTCCAGCACGGCGTTGAAGCAGTCCCGCGGCAAGGCACCCGGGTCCAGCAGGTCCACCGTCGTGTCGCCTTCGGCCAGTTCGCGGGCATGGCGCCGCACGGAGTCCTGCAGATCGACACCGCCGCAGAAGAGGCGGTCGCCTTCGGCGGTGAAGACGATGACACTCGCTTCGCGCGTGCGGCCGAGTTGCTGGAAGGCCTCGGTCAACTCGCGGAAGGTCACGGCGTCCAGGGCATTGACCGGCGGGCGCGCGAGGGTGACGGTGGCGATGCGGTCGGCGATCTCGATGCGAACGTTTTTCATGGTGGTGCCGTCGGTGTTCGGGGTGGGGTGAGGGCTGCGTCCGTGCATCAGCACGGCGCAAGATGTTCGACATGGGCGATGGCCGCCTGCAGATCGTGGGCCTGCAAGGGCCGAACGAAGCGACGAAGGCTGGGACTGCCGAGCGCCCCGTCGATGAGCCGCGCCAGTTCCTGTGGCTGGATGTCCGGCAATTGCAGGTCGGCCAGACGGCGCGGCAAGCCCAGATCCTGGTACAGCGCGAAGACCTCCGACATCAGCGCTGCAGGCCGCTCCTCCAGCACCAGCTGGACCAGCAGCCCATAGGCGACGTGTTCGCCATGCAGGCTGCCCGAGGCCCTGGGCACCATCGGGACACCCCGCGCAATCGCGTGGGCCACCGAAAGCCCACCGTTTTCAAAGCTGAGGGTGCTGAGCAGCGTGGTGGCTTCGACCAAGGCTTCGACGTCGTCGTTCACGGTGCCATTGGCGATGGCGGTCAAGGCGGCCTTGCCGTGGCGCCGGATGAGGTTCCAGCACAGATCGGCCGACATCAACCCTGTCTTCGAGGGCCGAGCGCCATGCAGCGTGTCCGCACCGGCGGCCAGACAGGCTTCGGCTTCGAATTTCTTGGAGATGGCGTCGCCGATGCCGGCGCGCAGGAACCTCAGCGGCGCACCCGCCACCACAGCGGTGTCCACCAGCACCAGCTCAGGATTGCGCGGCAGGTGCCGGACCTCGACCAGCTCGTGTGCGTCGTTGTAGATGGCGGCGTAGGCACTCGCTGGCGCATCGGTGGAGGCGATGGTCGGCACGCTGACACAGCGTGCGCCGAAATGCATGCTGACGGCCTTGGCCGCATCCAGCGCCTTGCCGCCGCCGACACCGACGACGACATCGGGCCGGTGCGGGGCTCCCTGCGCACACAGGGCCTCGATCGCTGCCGCAGTCACCTCCCCCTGGAAGTGGACCGTGGCCAAGGGCAGCGTCGCAGCCGCGTGCGTGGCCTCGATGCGGCCTTCGACACGCAGACGCACGCCGGCATCCAGCACCACCAGCGAGCGCGTGCCCAGGCGGCACAGCTCGGGGCCCAGGCGATCCAGAGCCCCTGGGCCCTGCACATAGCGGGAGGGTGCGGAGAAAATGACCATGGTGGACTCCATCCAGAAAACAGACACAGTGTCAGTTTTCAACTATCCTTGAATCTTTGAACTTGGCAAGACACGGGGATCCGACATGAAACGATGGCAGTGCTTTTTCTGCAGCTTCGAGTACAACGAGGCCGACGGCCTCCCCGACCACGGCATCCCGCCCGGCACCCGGTGGGAGGATGTGCCGGAGGACTGGACCTGCCCCGACTGCGGTGCAGCCAAGTCCGACTTCCACATGATCGAGGTCTGAGGTTCAGGTGCGCGAGCGCGGCAGTCCCAGACCCTGTTCCGCAATCAGGCTGCGCTGGATTTCGCTGGTACCGCCATAGATGGTGGTGCCGATCGACTGGCGGTAGCCCACCTCGATCTCGCCCGCGTGCTCGGCATCCTCGAACAGCGAGTCGGGGGCGGCCAAGTCCATCATGGCGTTGGCATCCAGCCAGTACATCTCGGTGCTGAAGACCTTCGACATGGGCCCCCAGGCGGCGCGGCCCGGAATCTGGTTGTGGATGCCCCAGATGGTGCGGTGGCACAGCACTTCAGCCACGGCAGCGCGGGCCGCCACGGCGGCCAGACGCGTCCGGACGTCGTCCTGCTCGATCATCGGACGGCCGTTGCGCTGCTGCTTGCTGGCCCAGGCCACGGCATGGCGCAGCATGTTGCGGTAGTTCAGGCGGTACTGGTCGCCACCGTGCTCCAGTTCCAGCGTGGCGGCCATCACGTCGATGCCGCCGTTGACCGCACCGATGCGGTAGCGGTCATGCACCCGCACGTTGTCGAGGTAGGTGATGTTGGTGCGCTCGTCCTGCAGGGTATGCACCGGCTGCAGGCTGACGCCCGGCAAATCCATGGGCACCAGAAAAATGCTCAGCCCCTTGTGCTTGGGCACATCGGGATTGGTGCGCAGAAGCAAGAAGATGTATTGGGCCAGGTTGCCCGCCGTGGTGAAGATCTTCTGGCCGTTGATGATCCAGTGGTCGCCATCCGGCACCGCCCGCGTCCGTGCCGAGAAGACATCACAGCCGCTCGAAGGTTCGCTGAAGCCCAGGCAACCCAGCGCGTCACCACGGGCGAAGCGGGGCAGCACCTCCTGCTTGACCTCTTCCGAGCCGAAGCGCATCACGATCTGCGCCACCTGGTTGGTCACCGGCGCGGTGATGCGCTCCCAGCCAAACTCCTCGAAGACCTCGCCGAGCGCGGCCATGTCGAAGGGGTTCTTGCCCCGGCCGCCAAACTCCACCGGCCAGTGGGGAAACAGCAGGCCGGCCTGCGCCAGTTGGCGGGAAAACCCCTGGTCGTAGCCGGCCACCGAATGGTGGGCATGCGCACGCAGCGCCGGGGTCAGGTGCGTGTCGAAGAACTGATGCACCTCGGCGCCGAAGGCCTCGGCGGCGGCACCCACGCCAAACTCCAGGCTCACCGGGCCGGGATCCGGGAGCGCAACGGCGGTCGGTGCCCAGAGGCGATCGGCGATCTGCCGCAGCTCGGCATGGTTGTCGCCCAGGGGCAGTGACCAGGCCCGTGCCCGGCGGTAGTACAACTGGATGTCGTACTCCAGTGACACGCCATAGCCACCAAAGGTGTGCAGTGCGCGGGCCGTGGCACGCGGGGCCGACTGGGCCGCCCACCACCAAGCCTGGGAGAGGGTCGCCGCCGCCTCGTCCGGCTTGTGTGCCAACGCCCAGACGGCCCGCCACGTGAGCAACTGCGCGCCGTCGATTTCCGTGATGGCGTCGGCCAGCGGGTGCGCGATGCCCTGAAAACTGCCGATGGCGCGGTCGAACTGCCTGCGCTCGCTGGCATAGCTGGCCGCCAGCTTCAGGGCCTGCCTCGACAGGCCTGCCAACGCCGCGGCCGTGAGCAGTTTCCACTCCTCCACACCGGCCAGAAAGGTGTCGCGCGCGGCGCGGCCTTCAGCCAGCACCACCGCGCCCGGTGGCAACGCGCCATCGGCCGTGGCGTCCACCACCGCCAGACCCGCCATGCCCATGCCCGGACGCGGTCGCAGGCTGGCCCCCTCCAGCAGGAGAACCCGTTCGCCCTGCAGCAGCAAGGCCGCCTCGGCCGCCTGTCCACCCGGCACGACGACTTGCGTGGCGCCGGCATTCAGCTCGGCCGGTGCCATCACCACTGCGGCCCCGTCGCGCACGCGGGCCAGCCACTGCTGCGCCAAGTCGCCGTTCAGTTGCCCGAGCAACCGGGCCGCCACCAGGGCCTCGGCCAGCGGCACGGACGCCAGATGGGCCCCTGCCGACTCGGCCACCAGCACGGCCTCGAACAAACCCATGCCGCCGGGAGCATCCGATTCCGGCACGCGCATGGTGGTGAAGCCAAGCGCCACCATCTGCTGCCAGAGCTGCGGGTCAAAGCCGGACGATTCACAGGCACGCACGCGCTGCGGTGTGGACTCGGTGGAAAACAGCCGATGGGCCGCTTCCTGCAGCATCTGCTGCTCGGGGGTCAGTTGCAGGTTCATCGTGTCTCTTCCAGCAGGTCGCTGCTGCGGTCCAGGTGAAAGTCGGCGTCACCCAGGCGCTTGTCAAAGGCCAGCATGGCCCTGTAGTGGTGTCCGACCACGCACTCCTCGGTGGTGCCTATGCCGCCGTGGAGCTGGATGCCCTGCTCCGTCACGAAGAGGCCGGCGCGGCTGATCAGCCATTTCGCGGCGGACACGGCGCGGCGCGGCGGCTCCTCGGGCGTGTCTGCCGCCACCGCAGCAATCGCCCGCCACAGGGCCGCGCGCGCCTGGTCGGTCTCGACGAACATCTCGGACATGCGGTGCTGCAGCGCCTGGAACTGGGCCAGCGGCTTGCCGTACTGGACCCGCGTCTTCAGGTAGTCGGCCGTGGTGGCCATCACCACCTCCATCGAGCCCAGGGCCGCGGCACTCAGCGCCAGGACCGTGCGGTCGAGTGCGGCCTCCAACGCCGGGCCCGCCACACCGGGGCCCAGCAGCAAGGCGTCGGCGCCCAGCGAAACCGCGTCAAAGCGGACATCGGCGCCACGGCTGCCGTCAATGAGCGGGTAGCTTTGCGCGGTGACCCCTTCATGGCGGGCATCGACCACAAACAGCGACAGCCCCCCCGACCCGCCCACCTGTGCGGTGACCAGCCAGTGGGTGGCTGCGGCACCGTGTCGCACCAGGTGCTTGGTGCCGGACAGGCGCCAGCCGTCACCATACGGCCGCGCGTGCGTGGCCACGGTCAGGTCGTATTCGTTGCGGCCGCCGCCTTCCAGGTGCGCCAGCGTGGGGAGCGCGTCGCCGGCCAGCAGGGCATCCAGCAGAGCCCTGCCCGCGCCGTGGCGTGCGGCCTCTTCCAGCAGCGCGCCCGGCAGCACCGCGCAGTCGGCCACGCCTTCGTGGGCCAGACCGCGGCCCAGCGCCTCCATCAGCAAGGCCAGTTCGACCGACCCGCCGCCCAGGCCACCCAGCGCCTCGGCCACCGGCAGGGCCAGCCAGCCCATCTCCGCGAATTCACGCCACTGCGCCCGTGCGAACGCTTCGGGCAATGCGCTGGTGGCGCGTCTGGCGTCCAGGGTGCAGCGCGCGCGCACATAGCGGCGCGCAGAGGCGGCCAGCATGTCCTGCTCCTCCGAATAGACAAAATCCATGACCGTTCCTCAGAGTCCGAACGCGAGCTTCGCGATGATGTTTTTCTGCACTTCCTTGGCGCCGCCGAAGATCGTCACCGCCCGCAGGTACAGGTGATCGGCCATCGCCCCGGGGACCGCGTCGTGCCAGAGGGGGTCGTCGGCAGGCGCGGCGAAGGCGGCCGCGCGGTTGTAGGTGCGCAATCCACGCGGCCCCAGCGCCTCGATGGCCAGCGCGGTCAACTTCTGCTGCAGCTCGGAGCCGCGAATCTTCAGCACCGAGGCGCTGGCGGCGACCGGATGTTCCGAAGGCGCCCGGCTCAGCACCCGCAGCACCGACCAGTCCAGCGTGGCGACCTCGATCTCAAGAGCCGCCAGCTTGCGTGCGAAATTCCGGTCCTGGCTCAGTGGCTGCCCGCCGCGCTGCTCGACCGCCGCGATGGCCCGGATGCGCTCCAGATCGGCATACGCCTTGTGGATGTCGGCACTCGATGTGCGTTCGTTGCCGAGCAGGAATTTCGCCTGGTCCCACCCGGTGCCGGGTTCGCCGATGAGGTTGTCGCGTGGCACGCGCACGTTGTCGAGGAACACCTCGCAGGTCGAATCGTCGCCGTTGATCATCGGGATCGTGCGCACGGTGACGCCAGGGCTGTCCATCGGCAGCACGATCATCGAGAGGCCCTTGTGCGGACGCTCGGTGCGCGCCGTGCGCACCAGGAAGAAGCCCATGTTCGAGAACTGGCCTTCGGTCGTCCACAGCTTCTGCCCGTTGATGACCCAGTGGTCGCCGTCCAGCACGGCCGAGGTCTTCAGAGACGCCAGATCCGAGCCGGCACCCGGCTCCGAGAATCCCTGCGCCCAGACCTCCTCCCCGCTGAGAATGGGCGGCAGGTAGCGGGCTTTCTGTTCGGCGGTGCCGAAGGCGTAGATGACGGGGCCGATCAGCTTCAGTCCCTGCCAGCGGACTTCGGGCGCATGGGCCAGGCGGCACTCGCGTTCGAACACATGCTGCTGCAGGGGTGTCCAGCCAGTTCCGCCGTATTCCCTGGGCCAAGCCGGCGCAGACCAGCCCTGTTCGTTGAGTACCCTGTTCCACCACTGGCGATCATCGTTGTGCGGCGGGTGCATGCCGATGCGTGTGCGCCGGACGACATCGGCAGGCAACTTCGCCCGCAAAAACTCCCGTACTTCCTGCCGGAACGATGCGATGCCGGCGTCCATTTGCAGATTCATGGTCAGTCCTGTTTATCGGGCTGGGGCTGGGGCTGGGGCTGGGAGAAGTCCTGCCCGGCGTACTGCTCACGCAGGAGCTTCTTGTCCACCTTGCCGGTCACCAGCTTGGGCAGGCGCTCGATGAAGACCACTTGCTTTGGCTTCTTGTAGCTGGCGATCTGGTACTTGCTGAACTCGATCAGTTCGGCCGCGGTCGGCACCGGTTGCCCGGTGCGCAGGACAACCAGCGCGCACACGGTCTCGCCCCATTTCAGGTCCGGCACACCGATCACCGCGCACTCGGCCACCGCCACATGGCGCAGCAGCGACTCTTCGACCTCGCGCGAGTAGATGTTCTCGCCGCCCGAAATGATCATGTCTTTCTTGCGGTCAACGAGGAACAGGAAACCGTCCTCGTCCACATAGCCCAGGTCGCCGGTGTGGATCCAGCCGTCACGCACGGTCTCCAGCGTGGCGACGTGGTTGTTCCAGTAGCCGCGAAACTGTGCCACGAAGCGGGCGGTGATTTCCCCCGGCACATTGCGCGGGCACTCGACGCCCTGTTCATCGACGATCCGTGCCTGCAGGTTCGGGTAAGGATTGCCCACCGAACGCAGCCGCCGCCGCTCCTGCGCCGTGCCTTGCGGCCGGTGCTGCGACTTGGTCAGCGCGAACATGCAGATCTCGCTCTGCCCGTAGAGGTTGACGAAGACATCGCCGAATTTGGCCATCGCCTTTTCCAGCACGGGCAAGGGCATGGGCGCGGCCGAATACATCAGCGTGCGCAGGCTGTCGCCCTTGACGCTGTCGATCAGCGGGTGCTCCATCACCATCTGCA
>JBEANV010000128.1:0-15322 GCA_041165285.1 Pseudomonadota bacterium
TCATCTCGGTTTCCAGCCGGATGCGGGCCAGCGGCGTGCGCAGGTCATGCGAAATGCCGGCCAGCATCACCGCCCGGTCGTCCTCGATCTTGGCCAGCTCGCGGGCCATGCGGTTGAAGCCGCGGTTGACTTCGCGGATTTCGCGGGTCGTGGTGTTCTCGTCGAGACTGGGCGTGTACTCGCCATCGCGGATGCGGCTGGCAGCAATCGACAGCTGGCGCAGCGGGCGGTTGATCAGGCCGGCGATCAGCGCCGAGCCACCCAGCGTGAGCAGGAAAGTCAGGCCCATCACGGCAAACGTCGTCTTGCCCGTCACGGCAGGCTGCACGCGGCCGCGGTCCGCCTGCAGCCAGTAGTTGTCGGTCTCGATCAGGAAGCCCACCCACAGGCCGGACTTGCCGTTCACGCTGCTGGCGATGATGGTCTGGGGTCCGAGCTGGCTGCGCAGCTCCGAGCCGATGGCGCGGGTGAAGCGGTCGATCTCGAACGGCTCCCAGCGGTCGTTGGGCTCGCGGGGCTGCAGCTTCACCGCTTCCTGCTCGGCGATGTTCTTGACCAGCGCCACCCGATTCACCTGATCGGTGTAGCGCAGTGCGGCGCGAGAAAGGTTGACGAGGCTGGCGATCTGCTGCGCCGCCTGCACACCGCGGGGCTCCAGCTCCAGGAAGCGCAGTGTGTAGACCCAGCCCAGGATGCCGACCCCCAACATCAGTGACAGCAGCAGGAAAGTGCGCCAGAACAGGCTCATCGGCATGTAGCGGCGCACCACAGTGCCCAGCCCACGGGCGAGAAGACTGAACAGTGACTCGCGAGAGGCCTGGGGCTGCGGGTAGGAAGAACTCGTGGAGGCCATGGAAGGGGTCAGCAACGTCGGTTGGTCACCACGCGCTGGCCAAGCCGCTCGCAGTGGATCCCCTGACTACAGGTTACGGTAATTGAAACCAAATGTATCAGGGGTGGCGAAATCATGCAGCACCGTCCGGCACGAACACATACCCCACGCCCCAGACAGTCTGGATGTAGCGCGGCTGCGAGGGATCCGGCTCGATCATCTTGCGCAAGCGGGAGACCTGCACGTCCAAACTGCGGTCGAAGGGTTCGAACTCGCGCCCACGGGCCAGTTGCGCCAGCTTGTCGCGGCTGAGCGGCTGGCGCGGATGGCGCACCAGGGCCTTGAGCATCGAGAATTCGCCGGTGGTCAGCGAGATGACTTCGCCTTCGCGGGTCAGGCGGCGCAGCGCGAGATCGAATTCGAAGGGACCGAAGATCACAGTCTGCGCATCGCGCGACGGGGCGCCGGGCGCTTCCATGACCGGGCGGCGGCGCAGCACGGCATGGATGCGGGCCAGCAGCTCACGCGGATTGAAGGGCTTGGGCAGGTAGTCGTCGGCGCCGACTTCGAGGCCGACGATGCGGTCCACGTCCTCGACCTTGGCCGTGAGCATGATGATCGGCGTCAGGTCGTTGGCGGCACGCAGGCGGCGGCAGATCGACAGGCCGTCTTCACCCGGCAGCATCAGATCGAGCACGATCAGGTCGATGGTTTCACGGGTCAGGATGCGGTTCAGTGCCTTGGAGTCTTCGGCGAGCAGCACCTCGAAACCTTCCTGGGTGAGGTAGCGGCGCAGCAGGTCGCGGATGCGAGCGTCGTCGTCGACGACGACGATCCGGTCGGTGCGCTGGGCGTTGGCGGTGGTCATGAGGCGTACTCCGAATTTGTAACAGGGGCGATTCTGCGCAGGTCCGTCGGCTTTTTCATCCAGTCTGACCCCCTGTTACATTTATTGCGCTCTGGCTCATCGCTGTCAAGCGTGAATTATTCCCGACCTTGTGCCGGCCCCCAATCGTTGAAACTACCGAATCCACCCTTGGAGGACCACCCGATGACACCGATGAACAACAGCCGCCTGCGTTGGCCCGGCGCCATGGTCGCGCTCAGCCTGGCTTGGGTCGTGCCGATCGCGGCCGTGGCCGCGGACAGCCCGCCCGCCCACCAGCTCGCCTTCAGCGCCAGCGCCAGCATGGAGGTCGCGCATGACGTGCTCACCGTGTCCTTGCAGGCCATGCGCGAGGGCAATGACGCCGCGGTGGTGCAGACGGCGCTCAAGCAGGTGCTCGATACCGCCTTGAACGAAGCGCGCAAGGCAGCCGATCCGGCAGCCATGGCGGTGCGCACGGAGGGCTTCAACCTGTCGCTGCGCTACGGCCGCGATGGAAAACCCAGTGGCTGGACCGGCACCGCGGGCCTGGTTCTGGAAGGCCGGGACATCGCTCGGGTGGCCGCGACGGCCGGCAAGCTGACCGGCATGAACATCGTCGGCACCGGCTACAGCCTGTCCCGCGAGTTGCGTGAACGCCACGAATCGACGCTCACAGCCCAGGCAATCCAGAAATTCCGCAGCCGCGCCGACGAGATGGCGCGCCAGTTCGGCTACAGCGGCTACCAGCTGCGCGAGGTGAATGTGCAGACCAGCGACAGCGACCCCGGAGGACGTCCGCCGGTGGTGATGATGCGGTCCAGCGCGGTTCAGGCGGATGCGGCGCCGCTGCCCACCGAAGGCGGCAAGGGCCTGCTCAGCGCCACCGTGCAAGGAACGGTGACGCTGACGCGCTGACCGGATGGCCCGGCTGCGTTATTGGGCCGTCCAGCCGCCGTCCACGTTCCACGCCACGCCGCGCACGTTGTTGGCGGCGGGCGAGCACAGGAAGACCGCGAGTTCGCCCAACTCTTCCGGCGTGGTGAACTGCAGCGAGGGCTGCTTCTCGCCGAGCAGGCGGCGCACGGCTTCCGCGTTGTCCACACCGTCCTTGGCGGCGCGGGCATCGACCTGCTTCTGCACCAGCGGCGTGAGCACCCAGCCCGGGCATATCGCGTTGCAGGTCACGCCGGTGGTGGCGTTTTCCAGCGCGGTCACCTTGGTCAGGCCGACCACGCCATGCTTGGCAGCCACATAGGCCGACTTCTGCGTGGACGCCACCAGGCCGTGGATGGAGGCGATGTTGATGATGCGGCCCCAGTTCTTTGCCTGCATGGACGGCAGCGCCAGCCGCGTCGTGTGGAAGGTGGAACTGAGGTTGATGGCGATGATCGCGTCCCAGCGCTCGACGGGGAAGTCCTCGATCGGGGCGACGTACTGGATGCCGGCGTTGTTCACCAGGATGTCCACGCCGCCGAACTCGGCCTGCGCGTAGGCCATCATGGACTCGATGTCCGAGGGCTTGCGCATGTCCGCACCGTGGTAGCCCACCCGCACGCCCAGCGCCGCCACTTCAGCCTTCGGGCCGTCCACATCACCGAAGCCATTGAGAATGACGTTGGCGCCCTGGCGTGCCAGACACAGCGCCACGCCCAGCCCGATCCCGCTGGTGGAGCCGGTGACCAAGGCGGTTTTACCTTTCAGCATGAATTCATCCTCTGGTGGTTGGTTAACATCCATTATCGGGCGCGAATCCGAGCCGTCCCTGACACCGTTCCCTCTGCCGCCCTTATGCAAGAACCCCGTCTGCACCACGTCACCTGCGCCAATCCCAAGGGCCTGCACCGCATGGCTTATTCGGAATGGGGCGCGCAGGACAACCCCCGCGTGGTCGTCTGCGCCCATGGCCTGTCCCGCCAGGGCCGCGATTTCGACACGCTCGCGCAGGCGCTGTCGGCCGATTTCCGGGTGATCTGCCCCGATGTCGTCGGCCGCGGCCAGTCGGACTGGCTGCCGGACCCGATGCTCTACGCCGTACCGACCTATGTGGCCGACATGGTCACGCTGCTGGCTCGGCTGAACGTGCCACAAGTGTCGTGGGTCGGTACGTCGATGGGCGGGCTGATCGGTTTGTCGCTGGCGTCGCTGCGCCCGCCGGGTGGCGAGTCGCCCATCGGTCGGCTGGTGCTGAACGACGTCGGACCGGTGATCGAGTTCGCGTCGCTGCAGCGCATCGGCGCCTACCTGGGTGCGCCGATGCGGTTCCCGTCACTCGAAGCGGGCGCGGATTTCCTCTGGAGCATCTCGCAGAGCTTCGGCCCGCACACCCGCGACCAGTGGTTGGCACTGACCCGCCCGCAGCTCAAGCCGGCGCCTGAAGGCGGCTGGATGTTCACCTACGATCCGGCGATTGCCGTGCCGTTCCGGGCCTTCACACCGGACCTCGCCGCATTCAGCGAGGCGATGCTCTGGAAGGCCTACGACAGCATCACAGCACCGACGCTGATCGTGCGCGGTCAGGACTCTGACCTGCTCTCGGCCGAGACCGCCCGGGCCATGGGCCAACGCGGACCGAAGGCGCCGTGCGTGGAGTTTGCCGGTGTCGGACACGCGCCGACCCTGATCGCCGACGACCAGATCGCCTGCGTGCGCGAGTTCCTGCTCGCCTGAGGACAGTCCAGTGAAGAGCATCCGCCTCGAACCCGCCGAGGCCGCGGCACCCATCGTCCAGCTGGCGGCGGACACGACCGGCGATACCGGTGAGGTCACCTCCATTGCGCAGGAGATGGACCGGCTGGACCGGGCACGCCAGTTTGCGCGACCGCTGCTGGCCAACAGCCGCTTCGACACCGGCGAGAACGCGCTGGACCACGCCGATGGCGTGGCCGAGATCCTGCGCGGCATCGGCGCGGCGCCCTCGATGCAGGCCGCGGTCTATCTGGTCTACGCAGGCGACTACCTGAGCGAGCCGGAAACCGTGGTCGAGCAGGCGTTCGGCGCCTCGTACGCCAGTCTGGTGGTGCACACGCGGCAACTGGTGCGCATCCAGCGCAACGCCCGCAATGCCTGGACCGACGAGACCGACCGCGAGCTGCTGGCCGAGCAATTGGAGCGGGTGCGCAAGATGCTGCTGGCGTTCTCGCGCGACCTGCGCGTGGTGCTGCTGCGGCTGGCGTCGCGGCTGCAGACGCTGCGTTTCTACGCGGCCAGCAAGGCGCCGTGTCCGGTTGCCCTGGCCCGCGAAGCGCAGCAGGTGTTCGCGCCGCTGGCCAGCCGGCTCGGCATCTGGCAGATCAAGTGGGAGCTGGAGGACCTGGCGTTCCGCTTCCTGAAGCCGGACGACTACAAGCGCATTGCCACCGAACTGGCCGAAAAGCGCACCGAGCGCGAGCAGGGCGTCGACACTGCGCGGGACCATCTGGCACGCGAACTGGCGCAGGTCGGTCTGCAAGCGGAGGTCTTCGGCCGTCCGAAGCACCTGTATTCCATCTGGAAGAAGATGCAGGGCAAGCAGCTCAAGCTGTCCGGGGTGTTCGACCTGCGCGCATTGCGGGTGATCGTGGCCTCGGTGCCTGACTGCTATGCGGCGCTCAGCCGCGTGCACGACGTCTGGCGGCCGCTGCCGGAGGAGTTCGACGACTACATCGCCCGGCCCAAACCGAACGGCTACCAGTCGCTGCACACCGTCGTGTTCGATCACGACGACCGGCCGCTGGAGATCCAGATCCGCACCCGCGAGATGCACGACCACGCCGAAAGCGGCGTGGCAGCGCACTGGGCCTACAAGGAAGCGGGGACCAAGGGCTATGCCGGCGTGAGCGCAGCCGGCGACTTCGAGGGGCGTGTGGCGCAGGCGCGGCGCGCGGTACTGCAGCAGTTGCTGGCCTGGGAACGCGATTTCATCGGCCACAACACGCCAGCCCAGGGCATCTTCGAAGACCGCATCTACGTCTTCACGCCGCAGGCCCGGTTGATCGAGCTACCCGCGGCTGCCACCGCGATCGACCTGGCCTACAACCTGCACACCGACCTCGGCCACCGCTGCCGCGGCGCGCGCGTGGATGGCCAGATGGTGCCGCTGAACACGCCGCTGGTGAGCGGCCAGACGGTCGAGGTGATTGCGGCGAAGGAGGGCGGGCCCTCGCTTGACTGGCTCAACCCGCAACTGGGCTACCTGAAGAGCCAGCGCTCGCGGGCCAAGGCGCGTGCATGGTTCAACGCCCGCGCCTTGCGGGAAACGATCGCCCGCGGTCGCGAGGCCGTTGACCGACTGCTGCAGCGCGAGGGCAAGACATCGGTCAAGCTGGACGATCTTGCTGGCCAGCTCGGTTTCCGCGACGCAGAGGCGCTGTTCGAGGTGGTCGGCAAGGACGAGTTCTCCCTGCGCAACATCGAGAGCGTGCTGCGGCCACCCGTGCCAGCTTCGCCACCAACACCCGAGTCCGAAATGCCGCTGTTCAAGCCGGCGGCGGCGGGACCGGGCGGCCGCAGCGCGGTACTGGTCGTCGGGGTCGAGTCATTGCTCACGCAGCTGGCCCATTGCTGCCGACCCGCGCCACCGGACGCCATTGGCGGCTTTGTCACCCGCGGCAAGGGTGTGGCGGTACACCGTGCCGACTGCGCCAATCTGCGTCAATTGGCGAACCGGAATCCGGAGCGCCTGATCGATGTCCAGTGGGGCGAAGCCGCATCCGTTCTGGGGCGTCCTGCGGTCTATCCGGTCAATCTCTCGGTCATCGCACAGGATCGGCAAGGGCTGCTGCGCGACATCTCCGAGGTCTTTGCCCGCGAGAAATCCAACGTCATCGGCGTGAATACCCAGACCGTGCGCGACACGGCCCGGATGACCTTCACGATCGAAGTTCGGGACGCTGCCGCGCTGGGGCACGTGCTGCGCCAGGTAGGCGAAGTAGCCGGGGTTCAAAGCGCCCGAAGAACCTAGAAGAAAATTATTGGCCCAAAATGATTGACGGAATCTAAATACACGCTATAGTTCGAGGCTCTTCAGGCGCATAGCTCAGTTGGTTAGAGCACCACCTTGACATGGTGGGGGTCGTTGGTTCGAATCCAATTGCGCCTACCAGAAGACTTGAAAGACCGCCGAAAGGCACCGCAGGCGCATAGCTCAGTTGGTTAGAGCACCACCTTGACATGGTGGGGGTCGTTGGTTCGAATCCAATTGCGCCTACCAGATTAGAAAATTGAAAAGGCGCTGACAGCACTGTCAGCGCCTTTTTCATTGTTCGGCGTCGTCGCACACCGTTCGTGCCCGTTGATCTGGGTGAAGTCCGGGGCAAACCCTAGCGAGTGGTCGAGCCAGGGGCTGCCTAGAATCTTTGTGCACACGCACACAGGAGAGAGTTGCATGCCATCGAATCGCCGCGCCGCGGAAACGGCCCCAGGTCAGCCCGACGGACCGCGCGTGCTCAAGAAATACCCCAACCGCCGCCTCTACGATACCCAGACGAGCAGCTATATCACGCTGACCGACGTCAAGCAGATGGTGCTGGACGCGGAAGTGTTCGAAGTGCGTGACGCCAAGTCAGGCGAAGAACTGACCCGCAGCATCCTGCTGCAGATCATTCTCGAAGAGGAGGGTGCCGGCATGCCGATGTTTTCGACGCAGATGCTGGCGCAGCTCATCCGCTTCTACGGGCACACCATGCAGGGGATGATGGGCGAGTACATGGAGCGCAATCTGCAGGGGTTTGTCGATCTGCAGAAGCGTTTCGCCGACCAGACGGGCGGACTCTATGAAGGCAAGGCCTTCAACCCGGAAGCCTGGGCGCAGTTCATGGCCGTCCAGCCGCCCGCGATGCAGCACATGATGAGCAACTACATCGACCAGTCGAAATCCATCTTCACGCAGATGCAGGAGATGCAGGAAAAGATGCAGAAGCAGGCCGAGAGCTTCTTCCCCGGCATGGCGGGATTTACGCCGCCGCCCAAGCCCTGATCCACGCCACTCCGCACACGCTTCGCACCTGTCAGGCCGTCAGCCAAGGCTTGAGTACCGGCCATACGGTGTCGAGGATGCGTGGGTGCGCCGTGGCATTCGGATGCAGGCGATCTGGCTGGAACCAGCGCGCCGGGTCCGGGTCATCGGCAACACCCAACAGCAGGAACGGCACCAGCGCCGCGCCTTCCGCCTTGGCCACCTGGCCGAACATCGCGAAGAAATCGCGCGTGTAAGCCCCGCCGTAGTTGGGCGGCACCTGCATCCCCACCACCATCACCTGAGCGCCAGCCGCCTTGGCGGCCTTGGCAATGGCAACGAGGTTGTCCTGGCTGCTCTTGAGGGGCAATCCCCGCAGCGCGTCATTCGCCCCCAGTTCAATCACGACGTGTGTGGGCCGGTGCTGCGAGAGCAGGGCGCCGATGCGCGAACGCCCGCCTGAGGTCGTGTCGCCGCTGATGCTGGCGTTGACCACGCTGGCGGCGATCTTTTCCCTGGCCAGTCGCGCCTCCATCAGTGCGACCCAGCCGGTGCCGCGCGCCAGTCCATATTCCGCGGACAGGCTGTCGCCGAGCACCAGAATCTTGCGTGGGGCTGCCGCACGGGCAACGCCAGCACCCATGCCAACACCTGCAGCCACGCAGGACACCAGCCCCGCGATACAGTCGCGGCGAGTCCAAACAGAGGTGTCAACAGGGTGCAGCATGGGTGTAGCGATCATTGAAGTGGCCGGCGTGGGCAAGCGAGTCCGGGATTCCGCAGGAGAGTTGACGATTCTGCATGAGATCAGTTTCCAGCTCGCGCCTCGGGAATCGGTGGCGATCATCGGTGCTTCCGGCTCAGGCAAGAGCACCTTGTTGTCCATTCTGGCTGGACTGGACATGCCCAGCAGCGGCACGGTCCGCCTCGACGGGATCGATCTGTTCTCGCTGGACGAGGACGCCCGTGCTGCCGTGCGTGGCGAGCGCATCGGCTTCGTGTTCCAGAGCTTCCAGCTCATGGGCCACCTGAGCGCGCTTGAAAACGTGATGCTGCCGCTGGAGCTGCGTGGCGAGCGCAACGCCAAGGCGCTCGCCACCGAGATGCTAGGCCGCGTCGGACTGGGGCAGCGGCTCGGGCACTATCCCAAGCTCCTGTCCGGTGGCGAGCAGCAGCGGGTGGCGCTGGCGCGGGCGTTTGTCGTGCGGCCCGCGCTGCTGCTGGCAGATGAACCCACGGGCAGCCTGGACCACGCGACCGGGGAATCGGTGATGCAGTTGATGTTCGAGCTGAACCGCGAGGTGGGCACGACACTGATCCTCGTCACGCACGATCCGCGCATTGCCGAGCGCTGCGACAGACAGATCCGGCTGGAGGCCGGGCGCATGGTGTGAGCCACGGCTGAGCTACCATCAGCAGCTATGTCAGGAACACTACTTTTCGGTTTCCACGCGGTGCAGGTGCGTCTGAAGACGGCGCCCGACTCGGTGCGTGAGGTCCACATCGACACGGCCCGCCGTGATGCGCGCATGCGCCAACTGATCGAGCGGGTGCAGGCCAGCGGTCGCACCGTCGTCGAGAGCGATGGCGCCCGGCTCGACAAGCTCGCCGGCACGACGCGCCACCAGGGCGTGGTCGCGCGGGTCGCGGTGCTGGTGGTGAACCACTCGCTCGACGACCTGCTCGACAGCGTCGAGGGCCCGCCGCTCGTGCTGCTGCTGGATGGCGTGACCGATCCGCACAACCTGGGCGCCTGCTTGCGCGTAGCCGATGGCGCGGGCGCGCACGCGGTCATTGCGCCGAAGGACCACGCGGTCGGCGTCAACGCCACGGTGGCCAAGGTGGCCAGTGGTGCGGCCGAGTCGGTGCCTTACTTCATGGTGACCAATCTGGCGCGCACCATGGGCGAGCTGAAGGAGCGCGACATCCTCGTCGTCGGCACCAGCGATGACGCCAGGCAGTCCATCTACGACCTGGATCTGACCGGGCCGGTTGCGGTCGTGCTGGGGGCCGAGGGCACCGGCATGCGGGCGCTGACGCGCAAGACTTGTGACGTGCTGGTCCACATTCCGATGCACGGTGCGGTCGAAAGCCTGAACGTTTCAGTCGCCTCGGCGGTGTGTCTGTATGAAGTCCTGCGCCAACGGTCGCGCAAGGGAGTTTCCGCATGAATGTCTCCATAGTGCATCGCCTGTCTGCCCACGCCCTGGTGGTGGCAATGGCCGCTGGCGCGCTGGCCGGCTGCACGCAGGAAAAGCAGAACGAGATCATGCGCAGCGTCCAGAACTGGACCGGCACGAACGGCGTGCTGGAGGTCTATGCGGGCGACAAGCTGGTGCGGCGCTTCATCAAGATCGACAAGATGAGCACCGCCTACGGCACCGACGACAAGCTGCCGCGTCCTTACCGCTATGGCTACGGCGTGCTCGACGAAAACCTCAATGGCACGCAGGACGACGGCGAGAAGCGCGTCTATTTCGAGATCAGCGATTACTCGACCGCGTACGTGTTCTACGAGAGCCCGCGCTGAGGCGCTGATTCAGGCCCAGCCGAGCGCGCCCGCCACGGCGCCCATCCCGATCAGCCACATCGGGCTGATCTTTGTGCGCAGCATCACCCCGACCGTCAGCGCGACCAGCACGACACCGCCCGGTTGCCCATGCCTCAGTACCGGCTGCGACAGCACCCAACCGGTGGACAGCAGCAACCCGACCGTCAGCGGTGTCAGCCCGTTCGTGAAGACGCGCACCGCAAGGTGGTCCGGCCGCTGCTGGCCCCAGCGGCTGACGGTCCATGCGATGGCCGAACTCGGCAACAGAATCCCCGACATGGCGGCCACCACGCCCAGCGGCCCGGCAACGTTCCAGCCCAGCACGGCGACGAACAGCAGGTTCGGGCCGGGTGCGGCCTGGGCGAGGGCGATCGAGTCGGTGAACTGGGCGTCGGTGAGCCAATGGCGCTGGTGGACGAGATAGCGGTGGATGTCCGGCGCGGTCGTGATGGCACCGCCAACCGACAGCAGCGACATCAGCATGAAGTGCAGGAACATCTGCAGCAGATCGGTGCTGGAGAGGGCATTCATGCTCATGTGCATCTCGTCAGAGGCTCTGGCGCTTCAGCAGCCACGCCACGTGCCCCATCGCCACGGCGCCCAGCCCGATGACCACCGCTGCCATCGGAAACCGAAGCGCACCGATCAGCACCACGGTCAACGCCGTGTAGCACAGGCTGATGCGCAAGCCCAGCGGGTTCTTGCGCAAGCCCCGAATGGCCTTCAGGCCGGTCGCGATGATCATGCCCGCCGCCACTGCGCCCATGCCGCGCAGTGCGCCCGAGACCTGCGGCAGGCCGTACCACTGGCCATACAGCGCGGCAGCGGCCAGCACCACGAGCATCGGCAGCAGCAGCATTCCCGACACCGACGCCACGACACCGCGCCAGCCGAAATAGCGGTCACCCAGCATGAGCGACAGGTTCACCACGTTCGGCCCCGGCAACACCTGGCTGACCGCCAGCAGTTCGAGGAACTCGGCCGTTGTCAGCCAGCGCTGGCGTTCGACCAGTTCCCGCTGCGCGATGGCGATGACGCCACCGAAACCCTGCAAGGCCAGCGTGCTGAACACCCAGAACATCACCATCGGCGAAGCAGGGCGCCGCACCGCGGGCGCATCAGACATGGTCGGGATCACGCAACATGCGGCGAGACGCCCAGCCACTCAGCAGCAATGCAGGCAGGGTCCAGCCCAGACCGGCCCAATGGAGCGATCCAAAACCAGCTGCACTGATGATCGCGCCACCCGACATCGCCCCGATCGCCTGCCCGAGGTAGATCGCCGAGGTATTGAGTGCCAGCAGCGCCGGAGCCAGCAGCGGCGCCGCGTGGCCAAGCCGGGCTTGCTGCGCCGAATTCGAGGCGAAGGTACCAAAACCCCAGGGAATCATGACCAGCGCCATCGACCACGGCTGTGTCGCCACCGGCAGGATCAGCAGGCTCAGCGCGATCCCCGCCACGTACAGGCCGACCGCTCGCGCAGCGCCGATGCGGTCCACCTGCCGACTGAGCACGACGTTGCCGGCCAGTCCCCAGGCGCCAAACCACATGAACAGCAGGCTCACCTCCAGCGGCGTCGCGCCCAGCACCTGGCGGTAGTAGGGCGCGATGTAGGAAAACAGCGTGAACTGGCCCGCGCCGGTCAGCGCCGTGACCACGACCACGGCCATCAGCACCGGGTGTGTGAACACCTCGGACCACGCCCGCAGCGACAGCACCGGCGGCTTGACCCCCGGTGGCAGCACCCGCCAGACCCAGCCTGCGCCGATCACGCCGAGCAGCGCCACCAGCCCGAAGGCCCAGCGCCACCCGAACGCTTCGCCGATGTAGGCATGCAGCGGCATGCCAATCACCGACGCGAAGGACCAGCCCAGAAAGATGGTGGTGATGGCACGGCCACGTTGTTCGGGTGGTGCCATGAATCCCATGGCCGCACCCGCTTGCGGCGTGAAAACCGCCGCCCCGAGCACGGCCAGCGCCCGCAGCGGCAGCAGCGCCGCATAACTGGGGGCAAGGGCGCAGAGCAAGTGCCCCAGCCCGTACCAGAGCAGCGTCAACGTCAGGAGGCGACGGCGGTCCCAACCGGCCAGCAGGGCCGCCAGCAGCGGGGCACCCAGGCACATGCCAATGGCACCCACGCTGATCAGCTGCCCCCCGAGCGCGACCGATATCTCCAGCGAGCGCACCAGGTCGTTGAGCGATCCAGGCACCACCATCACGCCGCAGCCGATGGTGAAGTTGCCAAATAGCAGCGCGCGCTGACTCGCCGCCAGCGCAGGCCCGTCCACGCTGCCTGGGGCAACCATGGGCGAGGGCGCCGCCACGGCCATGTCAGAGGCCCGGGTGGAGCTTGAAGGCGTCCGGATTGACGATGTTTGTCGGCGCGCCGGCCAGGTAGGCCGACACGTTGTCAAACGCCGCGCGGAAGTAGGACTCGTAGGTGTCGAGTTCCACGTAGCCGATGTGCGGTGTGCAGACAGCGTTTTCGAGGCGCAGCAGCGGATGTCCTTGCAGGATCGGCTCACTCTCGAACACGTCCACCGCTGCCATGCCAGGGCGGCCGCGGTTGAGCGCCGTCACCAGCAGCGTGTCGCCCACCAGCTCGGCCCGCGAAGTGTTGACAAACAGCGCAGTCGGCTTCATGCGCGCCAGATCGTCCATCGTGATCAGACCGCGGTTGTCCTCGCTGAGGCGCAGGTGCAGGCTGAGCACGTCCGCGTCGCTGAAAAATGCCTCGCGGCTCTCCGCCGCTTCAAAACCGTCGGCGACGGCCTGCAAGCGCGAAAGTTCGCTGCCCCAGATCTGCACCTTCATGCCGAAAGCGCGACCATAGCCCGCCACCAGCTTGCCGATGCGGCCATAGCCCCAGATGCCTAGCGTCTTGCCGTGCAACATCATGCCAAGCCCGAAATTCGGCGGCATGGAGCCCGCCTTCAGACCCGAGTGCTGCCACGCACCATGTTTCAGGTTGCCGATGTACTGCGGCAGCCGGCGCATGGCCGTCATGATCAGCGCCCAGGTCAGCTCTGCCGGCGCCAGAGGCGAGCCGACCCCCTCGGCCACAGCAATGCCCAGCCGGGTGCAGGTCTCGACATCGATGTGCGTGCCAACGCGCCCAGTCTGGGCAATCAGCTTCAGGCGAGGCAGTTTTTCCAGCAATGCGCGCGGAAACTGGGTGCGCTCACGGATCAGGACGAGGATTTCCGCGTCCTTCAGCCGCACGGACAACTGACCGATGCCCTTGACCGTGTTGGTGAATACCTTGACGTTCTGCAATTCCAGACGTTCGGCGCACCGCAGCTTGCGCACGGCGTCCTGGTAGTCGTCGAGGATGATGATGTTCATGTAGATGGAGGCGCGGAGAACCCGGCATTGTGCCTGTCTTTGATCATTTGGCCTTCTTGTCCCCGTCGTCCAGCAACGCCGCGCCGCGCATGGTGAGCACCTCGCCCTTGCGGAAGTAGCCCAGCACGGAGGCGGGAGAGCGATGCCCGGTGAGGGCCATGGTCTCGGCCATGGGGATGTTCTGCGCCGCTGCCTCGGTGACGAAGCCCGAGCGCAGGGAGTGCGCCGAGAAGCCCGCCTCCAGCCCCGCCAGCGCACAGCGCGCCTGCACGATGAGGCGCACCGACTGCGCCGAGAGCGCCGCGCCCGGCACGCCCGACTTGCCGATGCGCCGGAAGATCGCGCCGCTGGGGGCGGGCTGACCCGCCGCGGCCGCCGCCTGCGCCCAGGCGTCGAGCCAGTCCCGCAGCGCCTGGGCCGCGCGGCCCACCACCGGCTTGTGGCTGTCGCCGCGCGCCCGCCCGGCCTGGTTCGACTTCGACACCCCCATCTGGTAGACCCAGCCCCCGGCTTGCGCGCGCGTGTTCTCCAGCGTCGCCGCCGTCACCTCCGAGCGCCGCCGCCCGCCACTGGCAAAGGCGAACAGCAGCAGCGCCCGGTCGCGCCGCCCGGCCAGCGAGGCGTCGCACGTCGCCAGCAGCGCCTCCAGCGGCTCGCGCGTCAGGGCCGGCTTGGCGTTGACCTGCTGCGCCCCCCGGCGCGCATAACCCCGGCGCATGCGCGCCATCAGCTCGCGCACCCGGCCGTCCTCGCACGGGTTGTCCAGCCCCTGCAACTGGTGCAGCTTGGACAACACGCTCACCCGGTGCACCAGCGTGGCCAGCGCCGGCGCGCCCGGCGCCGCCTTGTGCCCGGCGGCCACCAGCGCCGCGTCCACCGCCGCGGGCAGCTCATGCACCAGCCGGCCGGACTCGTCCACCCGCTCGGCGTGGTCGACGATGAACTGCAGCACCACCGCCACCGGCAGCGGCAAGGCCAGCCGCCGCCCATAGCGCACGCTGAACCACGCCGCCCAGTAGCGCAGCCCCGAGCGGTAGCTGCGCACCGTGTTGGGCGACTCGCCCTGGTCGAGCAGCGCGCGCACCGCGGCCTGGCTGCTCGCGGGCAACTCGTCCACCACCAGCAGCGGCGTGCGGCCGTCCGGCGTCAGCACGACCAGGTCCGAGGAACCGACAGAAAACGCTGCGCTCATGCGGGGGCTCCGGCGTGGGAAGGGTTGATGTATGCAATGCTTTGTACTGTGTACGCTGTATGATATATGACATATAACCCGCATTACTAGCGATAAGCTTCAATTATCGCTAGTAATGCACACCAACGAAAGAGGGCGCTTGCATGGCTGAAATCAAGGCCGATTCCAGGCCCCGCGGCATCACCGACCAGGACGTCTGGCGCGCCGCCGACGCCCTGCTGCTCGACGGCCAGCGCCCCACCATCGAGCGCGTCCGCCAGCACATCGGCCGCGGCTCGCCCAACACCGTCAGCCCGCACCTGGACCGCTGGTTCGCCCAGCTCGGCGCCCGCATCGCCGACCCCCAGGCCTTCCGCAGCCCCGCGCCCGACACCCCCGAGCCGGTGCAGGCGCTGGCTGCCCAGCTCTGGCAGACCGCCCAGGCGCTCGCCCGCGGTCAGGCCGAGGCCCGCGCGCTGCAGGCCGAAGCACTCGCCGCCGAGGCACTCGCCGAGCGCGACGCCACCCGCGCCACGCTGGACACCGAGCGCGCCCGGTCACAGGCGCTCGCCGCCGAGCGGGACGCGCTGCGCCTGGCCCGTGCGGCCGACCAGGCCACGCAG
>JBEANV010000129.1:0-3931 GCA_041165285.1 Pseudomonadota bacterium
GAGGTTGCCATAGACCACGTCAACACGCACGTGCTCATTGAGACGCAACAGCATGGGCGCGCCGGCAAACACGGCGATGCCAAAGAGGTACCACTGCACCTCCAGCCAGGCGTTGGAGCCAACGTTGAAGCCATAGCGGATCACGGCGTTGCCCGCGCTGATCAGGCAGGCACCCAGCAAGGCCCAGGAGGCCAGCGTGCCCACCCAGCGCGAGACCGTGTCCATCCAGCGGATGTAGGTCTGCATCGGTGCGGTCAAAGAAATCAGTCGCCCAGCGCAACGGCCTGGGCATACAGCCGGGTCGAGCGCGCGCCGCTGCGGCAGAACATCAGCAAGGGGCGCGGCAGCTCCTTGAGCAGTTGGGCGCAGGCGAAGATCTCGTCTGGCGACTGGAAGCCGCCTTGCACCGGCAGGTGGGCATAGGCCAGGCCAGCCGCGGCAGCCGCCTCGGCGATGGCTGCGCTGGTGGGCTGCTCGGGGCCACCCTCGAAATCGGGGCGGTTGTTGAGGACGGCCTTGAAGCCGGCTTCGGCCGCAGCCTTCATGGCTTCAGGGGTCAGCTGCGGCGCGGCGTAGACATCCTGGGCAATGGGCTGCAGTTGCACGGAATCGCTCATGGGGGGCTCCCTGTCCGGTGATGGACGATCAAGTGGTTGCGGTGGCCAAGAAGGCAGCGCTGTCGCCCATGTTAGGCGAGCGGGCGCACATCAGCCCGCCAGCGCAGCTTTCACCGCCGCAGACACCTGGCCCATGTCGGCCTGACCGGCCAGCTTCTGCTTGACCGCGCCCATGACGCGGCCCATGTCGCCCGGGCCCTTGGCGCCCAGCTCGGCCACGATGGCGGCCACGGCGGCGGTGACCTCATCCGCGCTCAGACGCTGAGGCAGGTAGCCCTCCAGCACCACGATTTCCGATTTTTCCTTGTCGGCCAGATCGGCACGGCCGCCGGCGGTGTACTGCTCGGCCGCGTCCTTGCGCTGCTTGATTTGCTTGTCGACGATGGCCACGACCATGGCGTCATCCAGTTCCACGCGCTCGTCCACTTCCTTCTGCTTCATGGCAGCCAACAGCATGCGGATGGTGCCGAGGCGCTCGGCTTCCTTGGCGCGCATGGCGGCCTTCATGTCGTCGGTGATGCGTGCTTTGAGGCTCATGATGAACGGCGTGAAATGTATGGGAGGACAAATGCAAAAGCCCGCATGGGCGTCCCCGGGCGGGCTTGAGGCTTCGGCATCTGGCTGGCAGACGCCGCGGGATTCAACCCGTGATCAATGCAAGGAGAACCTTACCGCGACCAAGACAGCGATCAATACAGCGATCAGTACAGCTTCTTGGGCAGCTGCATGCTGCGCACGCGCTTGTAGTGACGCTTGACGGCGGCTGCCTTCTTGCGCTTGCGCTCGGAAGTCGGCTTTTCGTAGAACTCGCGAGCGCGCAGTTCGGTCAGCAGACCCAGCTTTTCAATGGTGCGCTTGAAACGGCGCAGTGCAACGTCGAAGGGCTCGTTTTCCTTGACACGGATGGTCGTCATTACAGATATCGCTTTCAGTGTGAATGCATGCATCAGGGCCGCCACGTGGCCACGGGCCGAACGCCATCCAACTCACCGCACAACGGATGCCACCGGGAATCAGATTGAGTTCTCGACAGCCGTCTCACCTTGGTCTGGTCTCGCTCCCGGTTTCCGCGGATGGAAACGACAACAGACCCGTCTCGGTGTGCACGCATGGGCTTGGACGCATCCAAACCAGTGGACTTCTTTGCAAACACGCAAGAAGCCCCACCAACAAAGCCTGAGATTCTACCCCGTTTTTGCAGAATTTCAATGCGCCCGGTTTGGCTGGGGTTTCCGTACCAGTCCCGCGCTTGGGGCGGGTCAGGCGACAGCGGCCCATTCAGGGCCTTGCGCACGTCGAGCGCCCTGTGCTGCACACAAGGCCAACAGGGCGTCGGCAGGTGGCAAGGGGGACAGCGTTGCGGCATCCCGCAGGCCCAAGGGCGCCAGGCGGGCGCGCAGCTCGGCCCAAGGCGCCAGAACAAAGGCGCGTTCGTGGGCACGGGGGTGCGGCAAGGTCAGATCCGGCGCATGGGCGATGCGGTCGCCATGGGCGAGCAGATCCAGATCCAGGGTGCGGGGGGCGTTGGGGAAGGGGCGCTCGCGGCCCAGGCGGGCTTCGATGGCCAGCAGGGTGCGGAGCAGTTCGCCAGCGCCCAGGGCCGTGTCCAGCGCAGCCACTGCGTTGTGGAACACTGGGCCTTGGGCTTGCCAGGGGGCGGTCTCGAACAGCGCCGAGACGCCCAGCAAGCGTGTCCCGGGCAGGCTGACCATGGCGGCCAGCGCTTGCCGGAAGGTAGCCGGGACATCCCCCAGGTTGCCGCCCAAGGCCACCCAGGCGGTGAAACGAGGCGCCGTGGTCAGCGCCTGGAACTCGATGCTGGACAGCGCCATGGCGAAACCAGGTGCAGGGCCAAGGTCAGTCGGCCGCGCTGCCTGTGGGGCCACCAGAGGCGTCGCCAGGCGTGCTGCCGGCATCGCCGGATCCCGATTCACCACCCGTACGGGGCTTGCGGCGGCGACGCCGGCGCTTGCGGGCCGGCGGTGCGTCGATGCCAGGGTCGCCGTCCATCAGGTCGTCGTCGCCTTCAGCTTGGTCGCCGTCCTGGTCGTCACCGCTGCCTTGACCGGTCAGGCCGGGTTCGATGTCCTGGCGCCAACGAGGATCGACATCGGTCGAACCGGAGGCCGCCGTGGCATCCGCAGATGGCGCGGCGCGGCGACGGCCGGAGCGCGGCGCGGTCGACTCAAGGGCATCACCCGACTCGCCCGGCGTGCCATCGGCCGAAGCGGCTTTCACGCGCACGGTCTTGCTCTTGGCCTTGGCCCGTCCGCCGGTGGCGCCCGCAGCCTGGCGCTTGGCCAGATCCTGCTCGCGGGCCTCTTCCATCAGCTCGCGGCGGCGGGGACTGTCGGCCAGCGAGAAATCTTCCCACCATTGGGCCAGGTCGGCATCGCCCTCCCCGGCCTGCGCGCGCAGGCGCAGGAAGTCGAAACCGGCGCGGAAACGCGGCTGCTCGACCAGGGTGACGGGCCCACTGCCCGAGCGGCGCTCGAAGCGGGGCTGCATGGTCCAGATCTCGCGCATGTCGGACGCGAGCTTGCCGCGGCCCGAGATGTCGCCGATGCGCGCGTCGAACACGGCATCGGTGGCGGCCTGCAAAGCGGGGAACGGGGGCTCGCCCTGCTCCTGGAGGCGCTTCCAGTGCACCAGCACGTCGTGCCACAGCAGGCAGGCCAGCAGGAAACTGGGCGCCACGGGCTTGCCTTCGCCCACGCGGCGGTCGGTGTCGGCCAGGGCCAGCTTCACGAACTGCTCGCGACCCGGGTGGCGGCGCGCTTCATCGAACACCACGTCCAGCACCGGGAAGACGCCGTTCTCCAGCCCCTGCTTGCGCAGCTGGTCGATGGAAGCGTTGGCATGGCCGGTCTGCAGCAACTTGATCATCTCGTCGAACAGACGGGATTGCGGCACGTTGGCCAGCAAGGCCGACATCTCGCGGATGGGCTCGCGGGTGGCGGGCTCGATCTCGAAACCCAGCTTGGCCGCAAAACGCACCACACGCACGATGCGCACCGGGTCTTCGCGGTAGCGGGCTTCAGGCTCGCCGATCATGCGCAGCACGCGGGCGCGGGCATCGGGCAGGCCACCGTGGTAGTCCACGACCACGCCGCTGCGCGGGTTGTAGTACATGGCGTTGATGGTGAAGTCCCGGCGGGCGGCGTCCTGGTCCTGCGGGCCCCAGACGTTGTCGCGCAGCACGCGGCCGCTGGCGTCCACCACATGGGACTTGTCGGCCAACTCTTTGCGGGAGGTCTTCTCGTTGCCCGCCACCTGTTCGGCGGCATCGGCATCGAGGATGGCGCGGAAGGTGG
>JBEANV010000130.1:0-10192 GCA_041165285.1 Pseudomonadota bacterium
CGCGCACGCGCTCCATGCATGTGCGGCCGGTGCAATTGTGGCTGATCCTGTCGGCGATGGTGGCTGCGATGCTGCTGCTGTCAGGCACCGTCTACCACTTCGTGTTCCTCAAGGCGGTGCGCGATGGCTGGCCGGTGGTCAGCCAGATTGTCGGTCCGGTCCTTGGCCGCGACGCCGTCCAGCACGAACGCTACACCCGCGAGAACATCGACGCGATGGCCCAGAAGGTTGGAGAGCTGCAGGCCAAGCTGCTCAAGCTGGAAGCTGTCGGCGAGCGGGTGGCCGGGCTGGCCGGCATCAAGCCGGAGGAACTGCGGGCGCTGGACGACGCTGGCAAGGCCGCGACCTCCAGTGTGATCCCCGTGCCGTTCCTCTCGACCACTGCGGCCCGCGGCGGGCCGTTCGTGCCGGCTCCCGTCCATTCCGGTGAACAGCTGGACCAATTGATGGCACTGCTCGACAGCCAGGCGGACCGGTCCGGCGATGTATTCGTGCTGGTCGAGTCGCGCTTGCTGGAGCGGCGGCTGGAGATGCTCATGGTGCCCAGCATCGCGCCGGTGGACAGTGCGGTTGGCTCGGGCTTCGGCTTCCGCATCGACCCGTTCAACCGCCGCGCTGCGCTGCACACCGGCCTGGACTTCGCCGCACCGACGGGCACGCCCATCCGAGCCGCCGCCGGTGGCCGCGTGCTGGAGGCGGACCGGGATGGGGCCTATGGACTGGCACTCCAGATCGACCATGGCAATGGTCTGGTCACCCGCTATGGCCACACCTCGCAGATCCTGGTGAAACCCGGCGACGTGGTGCGGCGTGGTCAGCAGGTGGCGCTGGTCGGCAACACCGGTCGCTCGACCGGACCGCACCTGCACTTCGAGGTGCTGCTCAGCGGGGTGCCGCAGGATCCCGCCAAATTCCTGGCCCGCGGTGAAAGTCTCGACGCAGCCGAGCGTGTGTCGGCCGCGGTGACCCCTGCACCCAGGCGCCGCAAGTCGCGGTGATAAACTCAAAAGTTGTCCGAGGGCACGCCTGACCCGCGTGCCGGCCTGGCCTGCCGACGCTGCTGTTCACCCGGCCGCACCTCATCTCCTTCCGATCCCCCACCCGCGACATGGGCTGAACCGCCGCGGGTTTGCTGCATCTGCGTCCACTTCATGTTGCCCAAGCTCCTTACCCAGATTTTCGGCAGCCGCAATGACCGCCTGCTCAAGCAGTACCGGCGCGTCGTCGAGCGCGTGAGCGCGCTGGAAGTGCAATTCGAGCAGCTCTCCGAAGACGAGTTGCGCGGCAAGACCGCTGAATTCCGCCAGCGCGTGACCGATGGCACCTCGCTCGACGACCTGTTGCCCGAGGCCTTCGCCGTGGTCCGCGAGGCAGGCAAGCGCTTCATGCGGATGCGCCACTTCGACGTGCAGCTCATCGGCGGCATGGCCCTGCACAACGGCAAGATCGCCGAGATGCGCACCGGCGAAGGCAAGACGCTGATGGCGACGCTGCCGGTCTACCTGAATGCACTCGCCGGCAAGGGCGTGCATGTGGTGACGGTCAACGACTACCTCGCTGCGCGCGATGCCGAGACGATGGGCGGGCTCTACAACTACCTGGGCATGACGGTCGGCGTCAACCTGCCGAACATGTCGCGCGAGGACAAGCAGGCCGCCTACGCCGCCGACATCACCTACGGCACGAACAACGAGTTCGGCTTCGACTACCTGCGCGACAACATGGTCTACGAGGTGGCGGACCGCGTGCAGCGTTCGCTGAACTTTGCCATCGTCGATGAAGTGGACTCGATCCTGATCGATGAGGCCCGCACCCCGCTGATCATCTCGGGACAGGCGGACGACCACACCGACATGTACGTGCGCATCAATGCCGTCGTGCCGCACCTCAAGAAGCAGATCGGCGAAGCGGACCCGCGCACCGGTGAAGGCGTCATCGAGCCGGGTGACTTCACCGCCGACGAGAAGAGCCACCAGGTCTTTCTCACCGAAGATGGCCACGAAAAGGCCGAGTCGCTACTGGCCGAAGCCGGGTTGCTGGTGCCGGGAGCCTCGCTCTACGACGCCGCCAACATCACGCTGGTCCACCACCTCTACGCCTCGCTGCGTGCCCACCACCTCTTCCACCGCGACCAGCACTACGTCTCGCAGAACGGCGAGATCACCATCGTCGACGAGTTCACTGGCCGCCTGATGACAGGTCGGCGCTGGTCGGACGGTCTGCACCAGGCGGTGGAAGCCAAGGAAGGCGTGAAGATCCAGGCCGAGAACCAGACGCTCGCCTCGATCACCTTCCAGAACTACTTCCGCATGTACGCCAAGCTCGGCGGCATGACCGGCACGGCCGACACCGAAGCCTACGAGTTCCAGGAGATCTACGGACTGGAAACCGTGGTGATCCCGCCGAACCGGCCGATGATCCGCAAGGACGAGCTGGACCTGGTCTACAAGACCGGCCGCGAGAAGTACGAGGCGGTGGTCAAGGACATCCAGGAGTGCTACGGCCGCGGCCAGCCGGTGCTGGTGGGCACGACCTCGATCGAGAACTCCGAACTCGTTGCCGAGATGCTGACCAAGGCGGGTCTGCCGCACCAGGTGCTCAACGCCAAGCAGCACGCCCGCGAGGCGACCATCATCGCCCAGGCCGGCAGCCCGAAGATGGTGACGATCGCCACCAACATGGCCGGTCGCGGCACCGACATCGTGCTGGGCGGCAATGTCGAAAAGCAGGTGCAGCTCGTCGAAGCCGACCCCGACCTGTCGGATGCCCACAAGGCCGTGCGCGTCGAGCAGCTCAAGCGCGAGTGGCAGGGTCTGCACGACCAGGTCAAGTCGCTGGGCGGCCTGCGGATCGTCGCCACCGAGCGCCACGAGAGCCGCCGCATCGACAACCAGCTGCGCGGCCGCGCCGGTCGCCAGGGGGATCCGGGCTCGTCGCGCTTCTACCTGTCGCTGGACGATCCGCTGATGCGCATCTTCGCGGGTGACCGCGTCAAGGCGATCATGGACCGCCTGAAGATGCCCGATGGGGAGGCGATCGAGGCCGGCATCGTCAGCCGCTCGATCGAGAGCGCCCAGCGCAAGGTCGAAGCCCGCAACTTTGACATGCGCAAGCAGTTGCTGGAGTACGACGACGTTTCCAACGACCAGCGCAAGGTGATCTACCAGCAGCGCAACGAGCTGCTGGAACAGACCGAAATCGATGCGCAGATCACCCACCTGCGCCGTGGCGCGATGACCGACGTGGCGCGCACCTTCGTGCCCGTCGAAAGCGTCGAGGAACAGTGGGATCTGGACGGACTGGAGAAGACGCTGCGCGAGGAATGGCAGCTCGACGTGCCGCTCAAGGCGCAGGTCGAATCCAGCCAGGAAGCCACCGACGAGGACATCGTCGAGGCGGTGTGTGCCGCCGCTGATGCCGTGTTCCAGGCCAAGGTGGACCTGGTCGGGGCCACGCAGTTCGGCAACTTCAGCCGCATGGTGCTGCTGCAGGCGATCGACACGCATTGGCGCGACCACCTTTCTGCGCTCGACTACCTGCGCCAGGGCATCCACCTGCGCGGCTACGCCCAGAAGAATCCGAAGCAGGAGTACAAGCGCGAGGCGTTCGAACTCTTCAGCCAGCTTCTGGATGTGGTAAAAATGGAGGTGACCCGTCTGCTGATGACTGTGCGCATCCAGAATCCGGACGAAGTGGCGCAGGCGGCGGTGGCCATCGAGGAGCGTGCCGAGCATCTCACCAACGTCACCTACACCCATCCGAACGAAGACGGCAGCGTGTCGCAGGAAGCCGATGCAGACACAGCCGTGTTGTCTGATGTGCAGATGCAGCGCACGGGTCGCAATGATCCCTGTCCTTGCGGCAGCGGCAAGAAGTTCAAGCTGTGCCACGGCAAGCTGACCTGAACCTCGGCCGCCCGCGCCGAGATGCCCATGACACCTGATACCTTTCGCCGGAGCCCGGAAACCATCCCGGGCCGACGGCTTCGCCTGGAGAAGATCCATCCCCGTCACGCGCCGGCTTTCCACGCCAGCGTGCAACGCTCGATGGCCGATCTGGACTTCGTGGCCTGGGGCCACCACCACTGGAACGCTGTCGCGGCGCTTGAACACTGCGAGCGCCAGCGCGACTGGGTGGACACCGAAGGCGAGGGCGTCATGTACCTGGCCTTCGAGCACGACACCGGCTCCTACGTGGGCTGCGTCGATCTGCACAGCGTCGATTTTGGTGTGCCGCGTTGCCAGATCGGCTTTGTCGGCTGCAGCCGCCAGCGTGGCCGCGGCCTGATGCGCGACGCGACGCTGGCGCTGATGGACTGGGCGTACAGCCGCGGCATGGCACGCATCGAGGTCTGGTGCGATGTGCGCAACACCCGTGCGCTGGCTTTTGCCGATAGCCTGGGCTTTCTGCGCGAAGGCTTGATGCGCAAGGTGGAGCGCGATGCGCGCGGACAGTTGTGCGACCAGCACCTGCTGGCCCGCCTGTCCACCGACAGCGTCCCTACAATCGCCGTTTCGCGCGACAGCGTGGCCACCGCCTGACGTCAGCAAGGCGGGGTGGGCCGCGACTGCGCTCCCCTCGCTTCGACTGTCAGAGTGCCATGCCCGTCAACCTCATCGCTCCCAACCCCCAGGACCTGCACCCGGTCGCCGGCGTGCAGCTCGGCATCACGATGGCCGGTGTGCGCAAGGCCAACCGACGCGACCTGACCGTCGTGCTGCTGGCGCCCGGCTCCAGCGTGGCCGGTGTGTTCACGAAGAACCGTTTCTGCGCCGCCCCAGTGCAGATCTGCCGCGATCACCTTGCCGCCGGCTCCGCCAAGCGCGCCATCGTCATCAACACCGGCAATGCCAACGCCGGCACGGGCGACGATGGCCTGGTGCGTGCCCGCTCGGTGTGCATCGCGCTGGCGCAGGCGCTGGACATCTCGCCCGAGGAGGTGCTGCCCTTCTCGACCGGCGTGATCATGGAGACGCTGCCGAGCGAGCGCATTCTGGCCAGTCTGCCTGCCGCGCTGGCTGCGGCGCAGCCTGACAACTGGGCCGAAGCCGCCGCCGGCATCATGACCACCGACACATTGCCCAAGGCGGCTTCGCGCCAGGTCGTGATTGGCGGCAAGACCGTCACGGTGACCGGCATCAGCAAGGGCGCCGGCATGATCCGCCCGAACATGGCCACGATGCTCGGCTTCGTCGCCACTGATGCGGCGATCGACCCCGCACTGCTGCAACCTCTGGTGACCGAAGCCGCCAACCGCAGCTTCAACCGCATCACCATCGACGGCGACACGTCCACCAACGACAGCTTCCTGCTGATCGCGACCCACCAGGCCGGCAACCCGACCATCACGGCACTCGACTCGGCCGACGGCCGGCTACTGCGCGATGCGGTGGTCGCGGTGTCTCAGCAACTTGCCCAGGCCATCGTGCGCGATGGCGAGGGTGCGACCAAGTTCATCACCGTGCGCATCGAGGGTGGCCGCACCGAGGACGAATGCCTGCAGGCGGCCTACGCCATCGCCCACTCGCCGCTGGTCAAGACCGCGTTCTTCGCCAGCGACCCGAACCTTGGCCGCATTCTGGCGGCCGTCGGCTATGCCGGCATTGCCGACCTCGACCAGACGCTGATCGACCTGCACCTCGACGATGTGCATGTGGTCCACCAGGGCGGACGCCGCGCCGAGTACCGTGAAGAAGACGGCCAGCGCGTGATGAAGCAGGCGGAGATCACCGTGCGGGTCGGGCTGAACCGCAGCGACGCCGTCGCCACGGTCTGGACCTGCGATTTCTCGCACGAGTACGTGACCATCAACGCCGACTACCGCAGCTGAGCCGCGGCAGTCGGTCGTGGGCGCTGGCGGCTCAGCAGCCGTGCAGCGCGTCCGCGGTCTGCTTGATCAGCGTCTGGGCGAACTGGTTGTCGATGGTGGCACCACCGCTGCTCCCGCTGCTCAGGCAGTCTCCGCGGCCGCCGGGCACGGTGCTGCCGGACGATGGTGGTGTGCAGCCCGATCCACTCCAGCTTGACAGCGCGTCGTGGCGACCGTCGCCACTGCCCAACACGTCGCTCAGTTGGAGGTTTGTGCTGCCGCAGAGGCCACCGCTGCCGGTGCTAGTGCTGGTGCTGGTGCTGGTGCTGGTGCTGGTGCTGGTGTCACCGTGGTGGTCGGCCAGCGTCCAGGACAGCACGCCGCCACTGAGGCAGGTGGACGGTGCCGTCGGCGCAGGCGCGGGCGCGGGTGCGCAGGTGCTGTCGAACGCCGTGCTGCCATCGGCGTTGACGCTCAGGGTCATCTGGCCGCCACGGGTGTCGCCGTCGCGGTCGGTGACGGTGAAGGACAGCACTTCCTGGTAATCCGCCCTTGCACCCGCCGGCGCCTGGTAGGTGTAGTGGCCGGTCTCCATGTCGAAGGCGAACTCACCCCCGGCCGCCGTCTTGAACGTCATGGTGTCGGATGCGCTCGTGGCTGGATCCCAGGGGTGGTGGACACCGTTGACGACGATGTCGCTCAAGTGGCCGCCGTCGGCGCCGGTGACGCTTTGCAGCCCGCCATTCACCACGTCTCCCGTGATCGCTGGGGCGACCGTGTGCGCCAGGACCGAATCCAGCTGCGTGAAGCTGGTGACCAGCAGGGGCGACAGATCGTCCGTGCCAGTGACGCCGTTCCAGGACACCGGTTCCAGCGCCGACACCGGCACGTCCTTGCCCAGCCCGATGGCGTAGGACTGGATGTCGTGCTGGTTGAGGAAGTTCTGCCAGACCTGCGCTTCGCCGGCGTCGATGCCGACATCGCCGGTCGGCAGGTTGGGCCGGCCGTCGGAGAAGAAGTACGCCACGTTGTGGCCGCCGTCGAGGTGGCCGCTGTCGGTGAAGGCGCCGCGGGCGGCATCGAGTGCCGCGTCGTAGTTGGTGTTGCCTCCGGCGCACAGCGAGGCCAGCGCGGATTTCGCCTCGGCAGCGGTCATCCAGTGGTCACCGCGCTCCGAGCCGGTCGTGGAGAACGTGACCAGCCGAACCGCTACCTCGCCCTGGTTGTCGTAGGAGTCGATCAGCTTGGTGATGGACTTGATCGCGCTCTGCAGGCGGGTTTCGCCGTTGACGCCGTCGCGGGTGCCCATCGAACCGGACACGTCCAGCGTGATCAGCAGATTGTTCTGGACCAGGCTCAGGTCGGCACTGCGGGCGGTGCAGAACGGGGTCGGTGAATCGTCGCGCACGGTCACGTCCAGTGTGGCCGTGCTGATGGACTGGCCATCGCTGACGTGCACGCCCAGGGACAAAGTGAGCGTGTCCTCGCTGTTGCGCACCGGATGGTCGAGCGGGCCGTGCAGATCGACCGTGTAGCGGCCCTGTGCGTCGATGGTGGCGCTCAGGATCACTTGGCCGCCCGCCGTGCCGACCAGCGGATGCTCGGCCGAACCGTCGCCCGTCCACACCAGCGCCTTGCCGCCGCTGGCATAGAGGCCGGCAGGCGCTGCGAGCGTGAAGGTGAGGGCGGGGCTGTCCACGTCGCTGAATTGCAATGTGCCGGTGGCGTGGGTGGCACGGGTCTCGGTGGCCGACTCGGCGTGTCCGCCCGCGAGGCCTTCCTCGCTCAGCGTGACCGTGCCCCCGCGCAGGGTCGGGGCGTCGTTGACCGGCGTGATCGACAAGGTCAGCGAAGACACCGAGGTGAGCGCGCCGTCGCTGACCACGCAGGAGACTTCGGGTACCGGGCCGGTGTAGTCCTTGGCGGGCGTGAAGGTGTAATGGCCGTCGGCCTCGACGACCAGCGTGCCCACACCCGGCACGGTGGCGGTGCTGCCGGCCGGGTGGTAGACGTCGCCCCAGGTGTAGCCGGCCACGCTCAGCGGGTCGCCGTCCGGATCGCTGTCGTTAGTGAGGACATTGCCGCTCAGGGGCTGGTCCTCGCGGGCGGTGCCGACATCGGCCTGCGGGGTCGGTGCGTGGGCGGCGTCAGTGATCGTCGTGGTCACGGCGTAGGCCGATGGATTGCCGCGGATCGCCTCGAAGCCGCCGCCCGAGATCGCGCCCAGCGCGACGGTGTAGGTCTCGGCGCCCTCGGCTGCGGCGTCGGGCAGCGTGGCGATGTCGAAGCGGATGGTGGTCTGGCCGGCGGGGATCGTCACCGTGGCAATGCGGGTGTAGTCGGAGCCGTCGGTGGCTGTGCCGGAGTAGTTCAGCTTGACCACCACATCGGTGACGGCGGCCTGCGACAGCGTGACGGTGTAGCCGGTGGCGACTTCGCCTTCCAGCACCTGGCCGGGGCCGGTGAGTGAAACCTGCGCCGTGTCTTCGGCGCCGGGTGTGGCACCACCGGGGCCGACATCATCGACCAGGCAGGTGGTGACGGAGGTCGCCAGCGGATTGGCCAGCACTGCCTCGAAGCCCCCGCCGCTGATCTCTCCCAGCGCGACGACGATGCTTTCCGTGCCCTCGGCCAGCGGATCGTCCACGGTCTGCAAGTCGAAGCGGGCCGAGGTCTGGCCCGCGGCCACCGTGACGGACACCACCTGCGTGTAGTCGGCGCCGCCAGTGGCCGTGCCGCAGTAGGTCAAGGTGATCTGCACATCGGTCTGGGCGGGTTGCGACAGCGTGACGGTGTAGCCAGTGGCCGTTTCACCTTCGACGACAGAACCCGGTCCGGTCAGTGACACCAGCACGGTGTCGTGCGCGTCGGGCGGCTGGCCACCATCGGGTGCGCGCGGGCCGGCGTCGTCGTGCAACAGCGTCGTCACCGAGGCCTTGGCCGGGTTGCCGGCGATTTCCTCGAAGCCGCCACCCGAGATCTGGCCCAGCGCCACGGTGATCGTCTCGGTCCCTTCGGCCAGCGCATCGTCGATCGTGGCGATGTTGAACGTCGCTGAAGAATGGCCCGCCGGGATCGTCACGGAGCTGGTTTTCATGTAGTCCGTGCCGTCGGTCGCGGTGCCGGTGTAGACCAGCCGCACCACCACATCGGTGACCGCAGGCTGACTCAGCGAGACCACATAGCCGCTGGATGTCTCTCCCTCGACCACCGATTCCGGTCCTGTGATCGACACCAGTACCCGGTCTGCGTCGTCGGGGGTGCCCGGACCATTGGGTGCCAGCGGGCCGGTGTCGTCGAGGATGCAGGTCGTGACCGAGGTGTGTGCCGGGTCTACCGCGATGGCCTCGAACGAACCGCCGCTGATGGCACCCAGCGTGACCGCGAACTGCTCGGCGCCTTCCGCCAGCGCGTCGTCGGTGGTCGAGATGCCGAACGAGTAGGACGTCACCCCTGGCGGGATCGTGATCGACGCCACCTTGGTGTAATCCGCGCCTGCCTCGGCCGTGCCCGAATAGCCCAGTTGCACGGTGACGCTGCTCGTGGAGGCCTGTGACAGCGTCACCGTGTAGCCAGCGGCGACTTCACCTTCGACGACCGAGCCGGGGCCGGTGAGGGAGACGAAGCAGGTGTCCTCGGGCCCCTTGGGGCCTGTGTCGTCGTGGAGTGCTGTCGTGACCGTGGCCTTGGCAGGGTCACCCGCAATCGCCTCGAAGCTGCCACCGGTGATCTCGCCCAGTCCGACCGTGAAGGTCTCGGTCCCTTCGGCGAGCGCGTCGTCGATGGTGGAGATGTCGAATGTCGTCGAGGATTGACCGGCGGGGATCGTCACCGAGGTGACGGCGGTGTAGTCGCTGCCGTCGGTGGCGGTGCCGGAGTAGACCAGCTTGACGACGACGTCGGCTGCCGCGGGCTGGCTGAGCGAGACGGTGTAGCCGGACGCGGTTTCGCCCTCTACCGCTGAGCCGGGGCCGGTGATGGAGACCAGGCAGGTGTCCTCGGGGCCGGGTTCACCGGGGCCGAACGGACCGGAGTCGTCGGTGATCGAAGTGGTGACTGTGGCCTGAGCCGGGTTGGCGGCAACGGCCTCGAAACCACCGCCAGTGATTTCACCCACGGCGACGGTGAACGTCTCGGTGCCTTCTGCCAGTGCGTCGTCGATGACAGCGATATCGAACACCACAGACGATTGACCCGCAGGGACCGTGACGGACGTGACAGCGGTGTAGTCCTTGCCATCTGTTGCCGTGCCTGTATAGGTCAGCTTGACGATGACGTCGGTGACGGCAGGCTGGCTCAGCGAAACGGTGTAGCCGGAGGCGACTTCGCCCTCGACGACCGAGCCGGGGCCGGTGATGGAGACGAGGCAGGTGTCCTCGGGAC
>JBEANV010000131.1:0-9393 GCA_041165285.1 Pseudomonadota bacterium
CTCGTTGGCCATCATGACGCGGGCCTGCGGGTCGAGGATCACGATGCCCTCGTCGAGCACGTCGAAGGCGTCGCGCACCCGCTCCGGGATCACCTGGCCCGGGTCGAGGTGTTGCAGCACCCGGCGCAGGTAGAGCCAGATCGCCAGCCCGCTCAACACCGCGATGGCCAGCAACGCCCGCACCGTCGGGGAGGCCAGCACACCCGCCAGCGTGGTCGGATAGATCGGCCGGAAGGCGATTTCCAGCGTGCCCCAGGGCTGCTGCCGGGCGTCGTGGATGGCCACGCGCACCTGGGTCAGCGTCGAGCGTTCGCCGGGGGGCAGTTGCCAGTGCGCGGCGTGGTCACCGACCAGCGTGAGGCGGGCACGGCCCTGCTGCTGCAGCGCGACCGACAGCAGCTCCGGATCCTGTGCGACCAATTGCCGGACGGCACCGTGCGGCAGGCGACCACCGCCCTGCTCGATGCCCTGTGTCACCAGCAGCGCCAGCGCCGTGCTGGTGGTCTGTCGGGCGATCAGTTCGGTGCGCGCGCGGTCGGGGATCAGGCCGAACAGCACGTCGAGCAGGAAGATGACCGCCAGAAAGATCGCCACCAGCCCCAGCGTCAGGCGCAGCTCGACCCCCGCACGCGGCCACCAGGCGGGCAGGGCGCGGCGGCTCATCGGCGGGCTCCCTTGCCCGCGGCGGCGAGGGTGTCGATGCTGTCGTCGGCTTCGGACGCCTCGCCGGTGGCGGGTGTCGAGTCGCGTCCGAGCACTTCGGCCGCGGAGGCTTCTTCGTTCTGCAGATCCGGCCCGGCCGGGTCGGTGTCACGCCGAGGGGCACGCACAGGCGGTGGCCGCGTCAGCACGGGCAGCGGATCGAAGAACTGCCATGTCGGCACCGACACCAGCAGCGATCCCGCCACCCCGCCCAGCCGCACCGTCCACCACACCAGGCCGACCGTCAAGGCGAGCCCGGAGGCCTCGATCGGGTCGATTGCCGACTGCAGCCGGCCAGCCTCGTCGGCCAGATCGGCGCGCAGCAGGCCAAGACCGTCGCTGACGATGGTCGGCAACCCGGTGCCACGCCCGAGCGCTGCGGGCAGGTCGTAGCCCGCTTGCAGCGCGGCCAGCGCGGTGTCGGGCATCACCAGCGACAGCGGGTCGGGCGGCGGGGTGGCGTCGCTGGCGTGCGGCGTGCTGGCTGCTCCGGCCGCACTCGGGTGGGCCTGCGCGCTCAGTGCGGCGATGTCGGCCGAGCTGGCCGCCCGAACCTGCGCCAGCCACTCCTCCGCCGCGACGGCGCGCACCTCGCGCGACAGGGTCAGGCGGTCGCCGGACAGCGTGGGCGTGGCCGTCGCCAGGCGCTCGGCGGCGCGTGGGTCGCCCGGGATCGGCGCGGGGATGGTGAGCAGCGGGGGCGGTTCCAGCTCCGGCTGTGGAGAAGCGGCGGGCGCAGGCGCCGCGGGTGTCCATTCCACGCCCACCGTGGTCCACGCGCTGCTGGCGCTGCCGTCGCTCACACGCAGGGTGACGGTGGGCGCCTGGCTCAGCGCGGTTGCCACGAAGCGGATCTGGCCCGACTGGAGTGCCGCCACGCTGAAGTGGTCGATCGCCACACCGGGCGCGTCCACCGCCTCGAAGCGCCCGCCGGTGACGGGGCCGACCTCGACTTGCAGCGCGGCGGCGGTGCCGTCCGGATCCTGCGCGCTCAGCACCTCGGGACCGAGTGTCAGCGGCGCGCCGGCCTGGATCTTCCAGGGCGACAGGGTGAGCGCGGGCGGCTCGTTGACATCGTCGATGAAGACGGTGAGGGTCTGCGGCGCGCTGGTCAGGCCGCCATCGCCGACGGTGGCCGTGAGGGTGACCACTGCCTGTCGTTCGTGGTCGAGCGCCGCGGGATCGACCACGCGGATGGTGCCGGTCGTGGCATCGACCGCCAGCGCGCTGCTGCCGCTGAGTGTCCAGCCAGACAAGGTGCTGCCGGGGTCGGGATCGCTGGCACGCAGGGTGCCGACCACGGTACCGGCGACGCTGTTCTCGGCGATGTGCAGCGTCTGGGCCGCTTCGACCACCGGCGCGCTGGGCAGGGCCTGCACCGCCACCGCGTTGCCGAACTCGGAGCTGTCGCCCCAGGGTCTGGGCGTGTTGGCGCCAGAAAGCTGCACGGTGGCGGTCGCCGTGACCACTTGTCCGGCCTGCAGCCGCACACCCGCCAGCGTGGTGTCGATGCGCGCCAGTCCGCTGGCGTCGGTGGTCACCTGCGTGCTGCCGATGAAGGTCCGGCCCTCGCCGTAGCCGAGCGGATCGGCCTGTGCGCTCACGAAAAACTCGATGCGCAGCGCCGTGCCCGCGGTGGTGCGCAGTTCGCCGACGAGGCGGGTGGCGCCGGCCACGCTGGTCGCGCTGCCGAGCACGGGGTAGTTCAGCAGGTTGTTGGGGCCGCCGTCGGTGTCGGCCTCGCGGTTGCCGTTCACGCCTTCGGCGCCGAGGTCGATGCCCAGCCCCGCGTTGTCGTGGAGCGCATTGCCGAGCACCGACACACCGCTGGCCGTGCCGACGATGGAGATGCCGGCGCCGGATTTCTGCCAGGCGATCAGGTTGCCGGCGCCGGGTGTGGTGCCGCCGATCAGCACGTCGCGGGTGTTCTCCACGTACACGCCGTACGCGCCGTTGCCCAAGGCGCGGGTGCCGCTCAGGTCGGTGCCGATCAGGTTGCCCTGCACGCTGGCGCCGCTGGCGCCCGTCAGCAGGTAGACACCCTCGTAGCCATTGCCGCTGACCAGATTGCCGACGACCGTGGCCGCCGGCGCGTCGAGGTAGACGCCCACCGTGCGGTTGCCCAGCGCGGATTCCCCGCGCGCATCGATGCCGATGTAGTTGCCTTCGATGCGGGCGCCGGTGGCGGCTGCGCCGCTGACCGACACGCCGGCGTTGTTGCCGGAGAGCAGGTTGCGGTCTGCCTGTGTCGGCCCACCGACCAGCGCCTGCGCGGCGTTGATCTCGATCGCGTTGCCGCCGTTGCCTGGCGCGAGCAGCCCGGTGACGTCGGTGCCGATGCGCAGGCCGGCCAGCGTCACGCCGTCCGCGCCCGCACGGATCTGGATGCCGATGCCGCCGAACTGGTGGATCACCAGGCCGCGCACCAGACTGTCGTCGCTGCCATCGGCCAGCACCAGTGCCGAGGCGCTGCCACCCGCATCGGCGCCGACCAGCTCCACCACTGGCCGGCCCAGCGCCAGCGCGTCCGGCTCGCGGCTGGCGTCGAGCCAGACGGTGTCGGTGAGGACGGGCAGGGCCGAACGCGGGGTGATGGTGTGCGCACCGTTGACCAGCGGGGCGCTGATGTCGAAGCGGATCGTGTCGGCGCCGGGGTGCAGATTGGCCTGCGTGATCGCGTCGCGCAGCGAGCCGGCGCCGCTGTCGGCGGTGGTGCTGACGACAAAGGTGCTGCCGATGTCGCCGAGACTGGCGAGTGCGGCGGTGTCGGCGGCGTAGAGGATGCGCGGCTCCAGCTCCTCGCACTGCCAGCGGCGGCGGGGCGGGCGGGTCATGGCGACTTCAGCCCCAGATCGATCTGGCAGCGCGCACCGGCCGGCACGGCGCGGTCGGCGTTGTCCAGCGCCAGCCGGACACGGAAGGTGTTGCTGGCGGCGTCGATCACCTGGTCCACCTGCGTGACAGTGGCCTCGCGCGCCGGCACGCCGGGCACTTCGGCCTTCACGGCGTGGCGCGCGCCGGTGCGGACCTGGCCGAACTGGCTGGCCGGCACCACCACTTCCACCCGCAGCCGCGCCACGTCGGCGATGCGCAGCAGCGGCTGCAGCTCCACCCGCTCGCCGGGCTGTGCCATCCGGTCGATGACCACGCCGTCGAAGGGGCTGCGCAGCGCGCGCTGGTTCAACTGGGCCAGCGCCTGCGCGGATTCGGCTTGGTAGACCGCGCGCTGGTCCTCGGCCTGCCTCAGCGCCTGCCCGGCCACGCTCAGCTCGGTGCGGGCCTGGTCGAGCGCGATGTCGGAGATGAACTGCTCCGTGTGCAGCGATTCGGCGCGCTGCGCCTTCTGCCGTGCCAGGGCCAGCGTGGCCTGCGCGGCGCTGACGGCGGCCTGTGCCTTGGCGCGGGCATCGGCGGTGCGCACCGAGGCACGTTCGCCCGCGGCCTGCAGCAGTGCCAGCGGCTGCCCCTGGCGCACGGAGTCGCCGCGGTCCACCAGCATCTGATCGACCACGCCGGCCTGCGGCGTGCCGATTTCGGCGACGCGGGCGGGCGTGATGAGGCAGCCCAAGGTGAGCGCGGACGCCGGGGCGGGGAGCACCAGCCACAGCAGCAGTGCCAGGAGCGGCCGTGCGTGCAGACCGGCGGCAGCGGGAGGGGCAAGTCGGAGTCGTTGCATGGGGCAGCGTGTCATGGTGCGTTGGAGGGGCTGGGGCTCAGTTGCCCGTGGCGAGCCGGTCGAGGCGCTGGCGGACCAGATCGTCGCCGAGGCGGAGCCGGCGGCGCTCGTCCGCAGCACGGGCTTCGCGGGCCCGCTGGCGCAGGCGCCAGGCCAGGTCGCGCCAGGCGCCGAGTGCGCCGACGGCGTCGAGCGTGCGCGTCGGGCCGATCCGCCAGTGTTCGACGCTGCCGGGGTCGCCCTGGCGGGCGCTGCGGCCGAAGAGCTGCTCGTCGAGGCGGCGCGCCGGGTTGTCCTGGCAGTTCAGCACATGCAGCCCACCGGCCCGCGCTGCGTTCGGATGCAGGCGGATGTCCACGCCGCGGCCGGCCATGCGGGTGGACACCGTGATGCAGCCGGGCTGACCGGCCTCGGCGATGCGCGCGGCTTCACAGGCATCCTGGCGGGCATCGAGGCACTGGAGCGGCCGAGGTGTCGCCCCTGCCGCAAACGCGGCTTCAAACGCTGCAACCAGCCGCAGCGACTGCGGCACGCCATCGGTGCCGATCAGCACCGGGCGCCCGGCACCGGCCAGCGCGAGTGCCCGCGCGACCACGGCGTGGTCGCGCGTGGCCTCGTTGGTGAACCAGCGATTCGGGCCGCGCGCACGCTGCGGCGGGGCATGGGGCGGCACGCGGGTGACCTGCAGCCCGTAGAGGCGGTGCAACTCGCGGCGCTGGTCGTGCAAGGTGGCGCTGGTGCCGCCGATCAGGCGGTAGCGGCGCAGGAAGTGGCCGTAGGTGGTGCGGGCGGCGGTTTCGGTCGGGGGTGGCGGCGGGCAGCCTTCCTTGAGGCAGACCAGCTCGTGCAGCCCGTTCGACCACATCCGCCCCGCCGCGATGCGGCCGGTCACCGGATCGATCAGCCGGATCTGGGATTGCCGGACCAGGTAGTCGCGCTGCGGTTGCAGCAGATGCACCGACACCAGCGCCAGCCGCACCAGTTCTTCCCGGTGCAGCCGGTGGCGCCAGAGTCGTGACCGATGGGCGCAGAGGGTGTCCAGCCGCAGCGCGCCTGCGGGCGTCAGCAGCGCGTCGCGGGCAACAGGCAGCAGCTCGAAGTCACGGCCGGGCTGCAGTTGCGCCGCCAGATCGAGCGCCGTGCCGAGCTGCGACAGGCGCTCGCCGGCCTCGCCGGGGCGGGCCAGCACCAGTGGCATCACGGCCTCGTCCAGCAGGATGCTGTCGGCCTCGTCGATCAGCGCCACGTCGAACGCGGGCACGGTCGCCGTGCCGTCGTCCGGCGGTGTCTGGGTCAGTGCGCGGGCGTGTTCGCTCAGGCGGGCGTCCCGCGCCGAGGCCGACCACGCCGAACGGCCGGCGACCTGGTCGCGCAGGCTGTCGAAGACCAGTTCCCGCGCGCTGACGTACACCACGTCGGCGCGGTAGGCGGCGGCGCGTTCGGCGGCGGTGCTGTCGGCGCCGACCGCGGCCACGCGCAGGCCGAGCTGGGCATACCAGGGGTGCAACTGCTGTGCGTCCCGCGCGGCGAGGTAGTCGTTGGCGGTGAGCAGGTGGACAGTGCGTCCGCGCAAGGCCAGCAGCGCGGCGGCCAGCGCGAGCGCCAGCGTCTTGCCTTCGCCGGTGGCGAGTTCGGCGAGTCGGCCATCGACCAGCGCCAGCGCCGCCTGCCACTGGTTGGGACGCGGCAGCAGCCCGAGCGTGTCGCGGCAGGTGGCGTCCAGCCGTGCCCTCAGCGGGAGAGGCGTGTCCGCGCCCATCAGTCGCGCGCCTGGAACTGGCCGAGGAAGGTCTGCCGCAGCCAGCGCCCGACCTGCCAGGCAGCGGAACGCGGCGCGAATTCGAAGCGCACCCACAGGCGGCTGCCGACCCGTTCGCCCAGCGGCTGCACGCTCGCCAGTTCGAGCACGGACACCGGGTCGCGGCTCGTGAGTCCCTGCGTGTCGGCTGGATCGGTGATGACTGCGCCGCCGCCCGTGTCGCCCAGGCTGCGCGTCGGCAGGCGCCGGGTGGCGGCGGGCAGGGTGGTCGTGCGCAGCCGGGCGGTCAGCGGATCGGCCGGGCGGTCGCTGCGCCGCAGCGTGATGCCTTGCAGTGCGTCCTGCACCAGCAGCGCGTCCTCGTGCGGCAGCACGACCTGCACCGTGCGGTTGTCGTCCGGGCGGACATGGCCGAGCGTGTCGCCGCGGCGCAACCAGCGCCCGCCAAGCCGCGTGGCCTCGTCCAGCACCAGCGCGCCGGCCAGCGGCGCGCGCACGGCCAGTCCGGCGATCTCCGTGTCGATCTGCTGGCGCTGGGCGCGCAGGGCGGCGGCCTGCTGCTGCAGCGCCGCGGCCTGACCCGGATCGCGGGCGAGCGCCTCGAAGCGCCGGGCGTCCAGTCCGGCGAGCTGCTCGCTCAGCGTGTCACGGCGGGTGGTCAGGCGGTCATTGCCGAGTTGCAGCACCACGTCGCCTGCGGCCATGCGGCGGTCGGCCGGCGCGGGTGCGGCGGTCACGAAGCCCTCGGTCTGCGGCCGTATCCAGGCCGATTCGGGCAGCCAGACCACGCCTTGCGCCGTGGTCGCGTGTGGCAGCGGCCAGAAGAAGAACAGCCCCAGCAGCACTGAAGCGATCAGCGCCACCCGTCCCAGCGCGACTCGGCGCACGGACGCGGCCAGCATCGGCGCGTTCAACTGCCGCCACAGCGCCACGAGCGGCAGGCCCAGCATCAACCCGCCCAGCACGGCGGCTGCGGCCAGCCCCAACCCCGCGTGTACGCCGCCCAGCCAGCGCACGATCACCAGACTGAGCACGGCGCGGTAGCTCCACGACAGCGGTGCATAGGCGATCAGCCAGCCGCGTTCGCCCGGCGCGCAGGCGGGGGGCGCCGCCGCCCGGCCCGGACCGTTGACCAGCCGGCTGCCCACGCGCAGCCACCAGCGCCGCGAGCGCGCCGCCAGATTCGGCAGGTCGAGTGCATCGCACAGCGCGTGGTAGCCGTCCATGCGCAGCAGCGGGTTGCCGTTGACCAGCAGGCTTGACACGGCGCCGATGCACATCACGACAAAAGCGAGGTCGTGCAGCCAGCCGTTCTGGGTGTGCTGCCAGACCACCAGCGCCCCCGCGGCCATGGCCAGCTCGGCCATGATCCCCGCCAGACTCACCAGCAGCCGCTGACCGCGGCCGACCAGCGCACTGGCGGCGCGGGCATCCACATGCGGCACCGGGGTGAACAGCATCACCGTCAGCCCGAAGGCGCGCACCTCGCCCCCGAAGCGGTGGAGCGCCAGTGCGTGGGCGGTCTCGTGCAGCAGTTTCATCACCGGGTAGGCCGCCCAGAGCAGCCCGAGGTGGTGCGGGCTGCTCAGCCAATGGCTGGCGTGGGCGGACAGCGCGGGCCAGTCGGTCAGCGCCGCCAGCCCGGCTGTGGCCACGGCCAGCGCCCACAGCACCAGCAGCGCCGGCTGCAGCACCGGGTGCAGCCAGCGCTCCAGCCGCCGCACCAGCGCAGACGGATCGCCCAGCGTGACCTGGAAATACAAGGGGTTGGCGGCATTGACCATCGGGCGCGGCCGCGGCGGCTGCCAGCCGTGGTCGGGGTGGGACGGGGCGCCGGTCTCCGCGTCGATCGGCGCCTGCAGCAGGCCAGCCTGCTGCAGGTGCGTGAGCAGCTCGATCACCTCGCCCTGGGTTGGCGCGTCGTCGCCCTGTTCATCGAGCAGGGCCTCCCAGAGCCGCTGGACCGTGCGTTCCCCGTTGCAGCGCCCGATCAGCGCCCAGGCTGCGGCGTCCAGCCGGTGGGTGCGCTGCGACAGGCCGTCGGTGAGCAGCATCCAGCGTTCGCCGCGCGTGATCTGGCGTTGCAGCCGGATGTGGCCGCGCAAGCGAGGTTTCAGCGGCGCGACACGGTACCAGTGGGCGTGCAGCAGGGCGTCGGGGGAGAGGGGCGTCATGGCATCGCTTCCGGTCAGCCATTCCAGCGCCACCACTGCAGGCGCAGCCAGTCCGCCACCCGCGTGCCCAGCGTCAGCAGCCGGCTTTGCCGGCCGACCTCGATGCGCGCCACCCCTGTGAGTCCCGGCCGCAGTGCGGACCCCCCCGCCTCGGCGCCGGGCTCCAGGCGGGCCTCGACCTCGAACACGTTCGCGCCCTCCACCGAGCGCGCCGCCGGCTGCACCCGCTCCACCTGCAGCGCCAGCGTGTCCCAGGGCAGGGCTGACAGTGCGAGCCTCGCGGGCTGACCGGGGCGCACCGCGTCGATGTCGCGCTCGTCGATCTCGATCACCACCCGCGGCGCCTGGTCCGGTGTCAGGCGCATCAGCGTGTCGCCGCGCCGCACCGGCATGCCCACCGAGCGGGTCAGGTCGCCGTCGAGCACCAATGCGTCCATCGGCGCTTCGATGTGTGTGCGGCCCAATTCGCGCCGCACGAGTTGCAACTGCGCGCCGACCTCGTCGCTGCGGGCGAGGTGCAGGCCCATCTGCGCCCGGTCCGAGCGGGCGAGTGCGGCCATGTAGGCGTTCTGGTGCTGGGCGATTTCGCTCTCCAGGCGGCGGACATCGACCTCCAGATCCTGCGGCGCCAGCTCCAGCAGCGGCTGGCCGGCGCGGACGCGGTCGCCCGGCCGGGCGTGTACCGCTTGCAGGAAACCGTCCGTCGGCGCGGTGAGGCTGCGCTCCTGCCGGCCCTCAAGCCGGGCCCGTCCGCCCAGTGCGTGCGGCACCGGCCACAGCAGCCACCCAGCCGCCAGCACGGCCAGACCTGCGCCCAGCCCTCGGCGCAGCCAGGACGACTGGCGCCAGCGGCGCGACACGTTCCCGGCCGCGCGTTGCCACAGCGGCTGTTCGTGGCGGTGCAGCAGGTCCAGCCACGGCGCCATCAGCGCGAGCTGGTGGCGCAGGGTGTCCGGTTCGAATCGGGCGAGCGCCTGCTGGTCGTTCCAGCACAGCGTGAGTGCGCCGACCACGCGGCCATAGGCGTGCAGCGGCAGGCTGGCCACAGCGACCGTGTCGCCACCCGGCGACTGCACCAGCGC
>JBEANV010000132.1:0-3122 GCA_041165285.1 Pseudomonadota bacterium
TCTCGGCGTCCGGGCTTGCCGGCTCGTCGGACCAGTCACCTGCCGAAAGTGTCACCGGGGTCGGGCAGACCTCGTGCCTGGGCACGATCGGCGCCACCAGCAGCAGCTCGTCCTCGACCAGCTCCAGCAAGTCGAACTGTCGGCTGATGACCAGCACGTCGTCTTCGGATTCTGCATCCAGCTCTGCGGCCTGGCGTTCGTTGTCGACAAACTGGAACCAGCGCTCGAACGCCAAGGGCACCTCGACGGTTTCCAGGCAGCGTTGACACTGCTGCGACAGGGCGGTCGAACCCGACAGGTACAGCCACACCTCGGGCGGGCTGCCACTGCGGGTGCGCAGTTCACCCTGCACGGACCAGCGCACCGGCGCGGCGGTGTCGACGGCGGCCTCCGTGTGGCGCAGATGGAGCAGGCGCTCGAAGTCCCCGAGCGGGGTGTTGCCGTCGATCGGTTCGCCTGTTTCGGCGAAGGGCCGCACGTCGAGGCGGCGGGGATGGAATTCACGCGCTTTCATGGCGCGCAGTGTACGGGGCGCGCCAGGGTGGTGAAACAATGTCGGGATGGTCCCGACTCCCGCTTCTGCTTTCCTTCCGATCGTGCCGCCTGCGCTGGTGCTCGCCTCCACCTCCATCTATCGGCGCGAGTTGCTGTCACGGCTTCGGCTGCCGTTCGACGTCGCGTCTCCCGATGTCGACGAATCCGCCCAGCCCGGTGAAACACCGGCCGCGCTGAGCGAGCGGCTTGCGCTGGCCAAGGCCCGGGCGGTGTCGGCGCGCTGGCCGCACGCGGTGGTGATCGGCTCGGACCAGGTGGCCGAACTGGATGGAGCCGCTGTCGGCAAACCCGGGCACCACGCGAACGCCGTGGCCCAGTTGCGGGCGATGCGTGGCCGTTCGGTGGTTTTCCACACGGCGGTGGCCGTGTTGCGGCACGACACAGCCTACGAGGCGGTGCGGCGTGTACCGGTGACCGTGCGGTTCCGGGCACTGAGCGATGTCGAGATCGAGACCTACCTGCGGCTGGAGCAGCCCTACGACTGTGCGGGCAGCGCCAAGTGCGAGACGCTGGGCATCACGCTGCTCGACGCGATCGAGTCGGACGATCCGACCGCGCTGATCGGCCTGCCGCTGATCGTCACGTCGGCGCTGCTGCGGCAAGCCGGGCTGGATTCGTTGGCGGTCCACACAGGGCACGGGGGTGCGGCATGAAGGGCCGTCTCTGGCTGGTGCCCAACACGCTTGATCTGGGCACGGTGGCCGATGGCGTGCCATTGCCGGATTTGCAGGACGTGTTGCCGCTGGGCGCGATCCGTGTGGCGGCTGGGCTGACGCACTGGGTGGCCGAGAACGCCCGCAGCGCGCGGGCGCTGCTCAAGCGGGTGGACGCGGTGGTGCCGCTGGCGCAGCCGCTGCAGGCGCTGTCGATCCGGGAGTTGCCGCGCCCACCCAAGGGCAAACCGGATGCCCGCGCACCCGCGCCCGATTGGGCGGGTCTGCTTGCGCCGGCACTGGAGGGGCACGATGTCGGGCTGGTGTCTGAAGCGGGCTTGCCGGCGGTGGCCGATCCCGGTGCGGAGCTGGTGCGGGCGGCCCATGCGCAGGGCGTGACCGTGATGCCGCTGTCGGGACCGAGTTCGCTCATCCTCGCGGTGGCGGCGAGCGGGCTGAATGGGCAGAGTTTCGCGTTTGTTGGCTACTTGCCCACCGATGCAGCGGCGCGGGGGCTGCGCCTGCGCGAGCTGGAAACCCACTCGCGCCGCTGGCAGCAGACCCAGTTGCTGATCGAGACGCCGTACCGGAATGCCGCGATGGCACAGGCACTGCTCACGAGCCTGCACCCCGACACGTGGCTGAGCATCAGCTGTGGGCTGACCCTTGCCGGTGGCAGCACGCGTACCCAGCGGGTAGCGAAATGGCGCTCGGCACCGCCGACCTTGCCTGCGGATGTGCCCGCCGTGTTCGCGTTCCTTGCCTGACCGGGGCCAGGCGGCCCCGTCCGGGATCAGGTCGGGACTTTGCCGCCCAGCAGGGTAGCGATGCGGCGCTTCGGCTTGCTGAGCGTCGATGCCGCATTGATTCCCGCCGGCGGTGTGGGGAGTGGCAGGGAGTCTTCCCAGACCGGCGCGGCCTTCGGATCGGGCTCGTAGGGCCGATCGAAGAACGGATCCTGCGACGAGCGACCGCTGCGCATGGGGCGCTGCGCCGGCATGGCTGCGGGGGCTGCAAAGGCAACAGGTGCCGCCATCGGCCGTGGCTCGCTGAACGCCGGTGCGTCGTCGGCATCACGGCGGCGACGCGGTCGATCGTTTTCCAGCTCGAACGTTTCCAGCGCAACCGTCTTCTTGATCAGCTTCTCGATGTCGCCCACCAGCCGTGTGTCGTCGCGGGTCGCCAGCGTGATGGCAATGCCCGAGGCGCCGGCGCGGCCCGTGCGGCCGATGCGGTGGACATAGTCCTCGGCGTTGAACGGCACGTCGTAGTTGAAGACGGCGGGCAGGTCGGCGATGTCCAGACCGCGGGCGGCCACGTCGGTGGCAACCAGCAGATCGACTTCGCCCGCCTTGAACGCCGCCAGCGACTTCAGGCGTTCGTCCTGCGACTTGTCGCCGTGCAGCGCGGCGGTCCGCAGGCCGTCGCGTTCGAAGGTGCGGGCCAGGCGGGCGGCGCCGAGCTTGGAGTTGACGAAGATGAGGGCCTGGCGGATCTCGCGCTGGCGCAGGATCTGGGTGATCACGCGGCGCTTGTCCTCGTCGGCGACGCTGTAGAAGCGCTGCTCGACGTTGGTGGCCGTCGCGTTCGGGCGGGCGACTTCGACCAGCACGGGATCCTGCAGGTAGCTCTGCGCCAGCTTCTTGATCTCGGGCGAGAACGTGGCCGAGAACAGCAGCGTCTGGCGCGTCTTGGGCAGGTAGCTCAGGATGCGCTGCAGGTCAGGCAGGAAGCCGATGTCGAGCATCCGGTCGGCTTCATCCAGCACGACGTATTCGACCTGGTTGAGCTGGCAGTTCTTGAGCTGGATGTGGTCGAGCAGGCGGCCCGGCGTGGCGATCAGCACCTCGACGCCGCGCTTGAGTTCTGCCGTCTGCGGCGCGATGTCGATGCCACCGAAGACGCAGGCCACGC
>JBEANV010000133.1:0-3877 GCA_041165285.1 Pseudomonadota bacterium
CGGTGGCGCACAAGATGATCCGCTTGATCTACGTGCTGCTCACGCGCAAGCAGGCCTACCTTGTCAACGCCGTTCTGAAACTCGTCTAAACCCAGCGGCCTGAAACTCATCTTCTTCGCCGTTTTGTTGGCCTTTTTGTTCGCTGCCCGTTGATCTAACGGCTGCGTCTTGTTCGCCTTCGGCGCGTCTTGTTGGGGCCCGTTTTGTTGGCAGCGCCCAGAGGCCGGAACATCGGTGCGCAGGGGGTGGCGCCGATGGACCTGGCCAAGCGGAGCAAGTGCGCGAATTGCCACCAGCCGTTCCGAGCGGACGCGCGCAACGCGTGGCACCAGCGGTACTGCAAGGAGCCGGCGTGCCGAACGGCCAGCAAGGCGGCCAGCCAGCGCCGGTGGCTGGACAAGCCCGAGAACCAGGACTACTTCGGCGGCCCCGAGCATGTGGCGCGCGTGCGCGCCTGGCGCGAAGCGCATCCGGGGTACGGCGCACGCGCCGCGTCATCGCCGACGGCAGCGCCGGCCGGTGTCGACCCTGCGGTCTCGGTGGGCGCCGCGTTACAAGATCTCGTGACCCCGCAAGTGGTTGATGAGCCTGCAAAAAATGACTTCTTGGCGGCGCCCACGCTGCCGTCTGCGGCGGCGCTACAAGATCTCTTGATGCAGCAACCCGTTGTTCTGATTGGCCTGTTGGCCCACCTGTCGGCCTCGACGCTACAAGATGACATAGCGCTGGCGGGGCGCCGGCTCCTACAACTGGGGCACGACGTACTCGGTGGAGCGGGGCATGGCGAGCAAGCGCATCCTGTGCGAGCAGCGGTTGCGGCACATCCCGGCGCAATTCAGCTGGATCGATCAGCGCCTGGTGTTCGAGGGGCATCTGGCGCGCTGTGACGCGCCCGCCGCGGCGCTGTACCTGTTCTTGCTCACCGTGGCCGATGCCCAGGGGCTGAGCTACTGGGGCGACGCGCGCGTGATGCGCATGTTGTCCATCACCCACGCGCGGCTGGCTCGCGCGCGCGAGGACCTGCTGCACCTGGGCCTGATCGCCTATGAGCGCCCGCTGTACCAGGTGCTGGCGCTGGACGGGGCGGTGCCGTCGAGCGAAGCGCCGTCATCGCCGTCATCACCCCCGCCGTCGGCATCGGCATCGGCATCGGCCGCGCCCGTTGCGAGCAGCGCGCCGCCCGGCGCCGATCACGACGCGATCCGCGCGCAGCTGGCCCAAGTGCGCGAGCGCCTGGTGAAGTCGCGATGATCGACTACGAGACCTACTGCCGCATCTTGGACGCGCTGCAGCGCCAGCGGCTGAACTACACGCAGGCCGCGCAGGCGCTCGGCCTGCACCGCCAAACGGTAGCCGCCTGGGGCCAACGCGCGCAGTACCGAGCGCGCGTGCAGCCGCGGCGCGCCAGCAAGCTCGATGCGTTCAAGAAGCAGATCGTGGCCTGGCTGGAGGCCCATCGCTACAGCGCCATGCAGATCGTGCAGCGCCTGCGCGAGTGCGGCTATCAGGGAGGCATCACGATCGTGCGCGACTTCGTGCGCCAGGTGCGTCCGCCGGCGCGCGAAGCGTTCCTCACGCTGTCGTTTGCGCCGGGCGAGGCCGCGCAGGTCGACTGGGGCGAGTACGGCACCATCGCGGTGGGCGGCACGCGCCGGCGCCTGAGCTTCTTCGTGATGGTGCTGTGCCACAGCCGCATGATGTACGTGGAGTTCTTCGTCTCGCAGCAGATGGAGCACTTCCTCAGCGCGCATCTGAACGCCTTCGCGGCGTTCGGTGGTTGCACGCGCCGCGTGATCATCGACAACCTTCGCTCGGGAGTGCTGCGCCGCCTGGTGGGTGAGGCGCCGGTGTTCAACCCGCGATACCTCGACTTCGCGCGCCACTGCGGCTTCGAGATCACGGCGTGCAACGTCGGAAAAGGCAATGAGAAGGGACGCGTCGAGAGGGGAGTCGGCTACGTAAAAATCAACCTCCTCAACGGGTTGAAGCTGAGCGATCTGGCCGCGCTCGATGCGGCTGCCAAGGTGTGGCTCGAGACGGTGGCCAACGTGCGCATCCACGGCGCCACGCACCGCATGCCGCAGGAGATGTTCGCCGAGGCAGAGCTCAAGCACTTGCAGGCCCTGAACCCGCGGCCCTACGACGTGGCGCGCCCGATCAGCGTGCGCGCCTCGCGCCAGTTCCGCGTCCCGCTCGACACCAACAAGTACTCGGTGCCCTCGGCCTACGCGAGCCAACACGTGACGCTCAAGGCCTACCCGACACGGCTGTGCATCTACCACCACGATCAACTCATCGCCCGGCACGTGCGCAGCTACGACCGGCACCAAGACATCGAGGACCCCGAGCATCCCCGGGCACTGCTGGCGCAGCGCCGCACCGCGCGCGAGCAGCGCCTGATGCAGCGCTTCCTCGCGCTGTCGCCCCAGGCAAACAGCTACTACGAGGGGCTGCAGGCTCGGCGCACCAATGCGCGCGATCACGTGCGCCGCATCGTGGCGCTGGCCGAGATCCACGGCGATGCGGCCGTCGCACGCGCCATCGTCGACGGGTTGGCCTTCCAGGCCTTCAGTGCGGAGTACGTGGCCAACATGCTGGAGATGCGCTTGCGTACGTTGCCCGAGCCCGCCGCGCTGCAGCTCACGCGGCGCTGCGACCTGCTCGAGCTGGAGCTGCCTGAACCGGATCTGTCGCTGTACGACAAGGAGGAACCATGAAGCCTGAGCCGCAAGCCGCAAAAGCCTCACTACTCAGCGCGCAACTCACCACGCTGCAACTGCTGCACCTGCGCGAGCACTACGAGCCGCTCGCCACCGAGGCCGCGCGCAAGCATCTGTCGCATGTGGACTACCTCGCCGAGCTCATCGAGGGCGAGCTCCATCGGCGCGAGCAACGCTCGCTGGAGCGGCGCATCCGTGCCGCGCGCATGCCCGTGCTCAAGAGCATGGACGCCTTCGACTGGGGCTGGCCGAAGAAGATCAACCGCGAGCAGATCCAGAACCTGTTCCGCCTGACCTTCCTGACCGATCACACCAACGTGGTCCTGGTGTCCAACGTCGGACTGGGCAAGACCCACCTGATGCTCGCCCTGGCCCACGCCGCCTGCCTGCGTGCGCACTCGGTGCGCTTCACCACGGCCGTGGAGATCATCAACACGCTCACCGCCGCGCAGCGCGTGGGCTCGTTCAAGCGCGAGATGGCCAAGTACGTCAGGCCCACGCTGCTGGCCATCGACGAACTCGGCTACCTCCCCATCGACAAGGCGGGCGGCGATGCGCTGTTCCAGGTCATCAGCCAGCGCTACGAACACGGCTCGACCATCATCACGAGCAATCGCATTTTTAAGAAGTGGGCCGAGATCTTCAACAACGACAGCACGCTGACCACCGCCTTGCTCGACCGGCTGCTGCATCACTGTGAGGTCGTTCTGATCGAGGGCGAGAGCTATCGCCAGAAAGACCAGGTCAAGGACTACTGAACCTCGCGCTGGCCAGTGCCCCGCGCATCGCGGCCACAACTCTCGTCGCTCCCGCGCCTCTCCCACCCCGTCCACCGGTGTCGCCGCGCTTCACAGCGCCGGCATACACACGGCCGCGTCCTCGACGTGGGTCGTCATCACCAGACGCACTTCAGACCGCACCGCGCCCGCTGAAATGCCGGCCACACCCCCAATGGCCCGGGCGTTCGACTGTCGACGTTTATACCGACAGCCTGCGACGAACAACACGCCGCTGCCGACAACGGTGAGCAGCCCGCCAGCGGACGGGCGGCCCGAGCGAGCGATGCGCGCAGCAAGACGAACCAACGGCTCATGATTCTTGGCCGACACCTGGTGACCAAGTGGGCGAATGACGAGACAGAAGAACGCTGGGTCTTC
>JBEANV010000134.1:0-3222 GCA_041165285.1 Pseudomonadota bacterium
ACTGACCATGAAGGACACCTCGATGTTTTCCCGCCGCCACCTGCTGCACGGCGCCGGCGCCCTGGGCGCCGGCGTGGCCGCCGCGTCGGTCAGCCGGGTGGCGCTGGCCGCCCTGCCCGAGGCCGTGATCCAGACCCGGCCCGACACCATGCCGCCGCTGCAGCCCGGCACCGGCCGGCCCTACAACCCGGTGGTCACGCTCAACGGCTGGACCCTGCCTTGGCGCATGAACCAGGGCGTGAAGGAGTTTCACCTGGTGGCCGAGCCGGTGGTGCGCGAGATGGCGCCGGGCTTCAAGGCCCACCTGTGGGGCTACAACGGCCAGAGTCCTGGCCCGACCATCGAGGTGGTCGAGGGTGACCGGGTGCGGATCTTCGTCACCAACAAGCTGCCGGAGCACACCAGCGTCCACTGGCACGGCCAGCGCCTGCCCAGTGGCATGGACGGTGTGTCCGGTCTGACGCAGCCGTCCATCCAGCCCGGCAAGACCTTCGTCTACGAGTTCGTGGCCCGCCGTCCCGGCACCTTCATGTACCACCCGCATGCCGACGAGATGACGCAGATGGCCATGGGCATGATGGGTTTCTGGGTGACGCACCCGAAGGCCAGGCACCCGTTGATCGACGAAGTGCAGCGCGACTACTGCTTCCTGCTCAACGCCTACGACATCGACCCGGGCAGCTACACGCCCAAGACGATGACGATGACGGACTTCAACCTCTGGTCGTGGAACAGCCGCATCTTCCCGGGCATCGACACGCTGAACGTGCGCCTGAACGACAAGGTGCGCATCCGCATCGGCAACCTGACCATGACCAACCACCCCATCCACGTCCATGGCCACGAGTTCACCGTGACCGGCACCGATGGCGGCCCCACGCCCACTGGCTCACGCTGGCCTGAGGTCACGGCCGACATTGCGGTCGGGCAGATGCGGCAGATCGAGTTCGTCGCCGACGAGGAAGGCGACTGGGCCTTCCATTGCCACAAGAGCCACCACACGATGAATGCCATGGGCCACAACGTGCCGACGCTGATCGGTGTGGACCACAGCGGCGTGGTCAAGAAGATCAATGGCCTGATCCCCGAGTACATGGTGATGGGTGAGCGTGGCATGGCCGACATGACCGAGATGGAGATGCCCATCCCCGACAACACCGCGCCGATGATGACCGGGGAAGGTCCGTTCGGCTCGGTGGAGATGGGCGGCATGTTCAGCGTGCTCAAGGTGCGCCGTGACCAGAAACCGGGCGACTACAAGGATCCGGGCTGGTTCAAGCACCCCGCAGGCACGGTGGCCCACGAATACACCGGCCCGCTGGCGGAGCCTGCGCGGTTCAAGGCGGAGGGTGGTCAGTCCATGCCGCGTGTCCAGCAACCCGTCAGCGCCACTGAAGTTCAAGTTCGCAAACCCACGTCGCACAGCGGCCATTGAGTTCCTTTTACCCCCTGGAGACCCACTGATGACTTCCAAGCTTTCGCGCACGCAACAACTCGTCACCTTCGCCGCTCTGACCCTGTCGAGTGCGGTTTTTGCCGGCGGCACCCACGGTGGAGGCCATGACGACGGAGAAACCGCCATCGGCAAGCCCGGCGTGGCAGCCAAGGTGAATCGCTCGGTGACCGTCGAGATGAGCGACACCATGCGCTACACCCCCTCCGATATCCAGGTCAAGCAAGGCGAGACCGTTCGCTTTGTCGTGAAGAACACTGGCAAGGTCAAGCACGAGATGAGCCTGGGAACCGAGAAGGAACTACTGGAGCATCTGGAGCAGATGAAGAAATTCCCGGACATGGAGCACGACGAGCCCAGCAAGCTGTCGCTGGCCCCCGGCAAGCAAGGCGAGATCGTCTGGCAGTTCACCAAGGCCGGTGCGGTCAACTTCGCCTGCCTGATGCCCGGTCACTACGAGGCCGGCATGAAGGGGGCGATCAAGGTCGCCAAGAAGTAACCCTGCTGACCACCGGAGTCCCTGCAATGCAACTTGCCACTGCCCAGCCAGACCGAAAGCGGCGAACGTTGCTGCTGGGCTCCATCGCCCTCGGTGCAACCTCGCTGGTTCTGGCTGCTGGGAAACAACCCATTGCTGTTCAGGTTTGGAAGGGTCCGTCCTGCGACTGCTGCAAGGACTGGGTTCTGCACCTGGAAAAGAACGGATTTGTCGTGAGTGCCCTCGATCAGGGCAACAGTGTGGCCCGCGCGCGCCTCGGAATGCCGCTGACCTTCGGTTCCTGCCATACGGCGTTGGTCCAAGGGTATGTGCTCGAAGGGCACGTCCCGGCTGCAGACATCCAACGCTTGCTCAAGGAACAACCCAAGGCCCTGGGGCTGGCGGTACCGAGCATGCCCCTCGGGTCACCCGGGATGGATGGCCCCGCCTACGGGGGACGCCGCCATCCCTATCAAGTGCTGCTGGTCCAGAAAGACGGCTTGGCACAGGTTTTCAACTCCTACTCGTGAAGAAACCATGAACACGTTCAAACAGCTTTTTGCCATTTCCGCTTTGATCATGGGCACGGCTTTGCCCTTGAGTGGCTTCGCCGAGTCAACGATGGAGCCCGGCAAGATGAGTACATCACTGGCCGCAGCCATGACCGATGGCGACGTGCGCAAGGTCGATCAGGACACCGGCAAGGTCACGATCAAGCATGGCGACATCAAGCACCTGGACATGCCGGGCATGACCATGGTCTTCACCGCCAAAGACAAGAGCCTGCTGGCCAACGTGAAGCCCGGTGACAAGATCAAGTTCATGGTCGTCAACGAGGGCGGCAAGATGGTGGTCACTGATGTTCAGCCTGCACAGTGAGGAGCTGGTGACTGTGCGTCGATGGTGGGGCGTCTGATGATGCTGCGTTGCGCAGAGCATCGGACTCACTCATCGCGCCAAGTCCAGCCAGTCGAAGTTGCGCGTCGTCAGGGAGGCGGGCTGTTCGACCGGCAATCGTTCAGGCTCGTGGCGGCAACATGACGATGCCCACGCCGCACAGCGCCACCAGGCTTTGTTGCACAACCCCGTCGAGGCCGAGTTTCCCCTGACCCCAGACGGCGTTACGCCACAGCCCGCGTCACCGGGGTGCCCAGGTGGGTGAGGCGGTTGAGCACCGCATCTTCGTCTCCACCAGCGAGCGCCGGTGGTAGCCGCTCCACTGCTTCCAGATCCCCCGCCCCAGCCGATTCGTCGCCCGCAGGATCTCGTTGCGTGCCGCCGCTCCCGGCCG
>JBEANV010000135.1:0-3332 GCA_041165285.1 Pseudomonadota bacterium
CGCACACAAGACGACCCGCCATGCCGATACACAACATCCTGTTGGTGGACGACTCCCGGACCGAACTGCATGTCCTGACGGACCTGCTGGTGCGCCAGGGCTTTCGTGTCCGCACGGCCGAGAACGGCGACGAGGCCCTGCGCCGCATCGCCGAGGAAAAGCCTGACCTGATCCTGATGGACGTGGTGATGCCGGGCCAGAACGGCTTCCAGCTCACGCGCACCATCACGCGTGATCCGCGTTACGCGGACGTGCCGGTGATCATGTGTACAAGCAAGAACCAGGAGACCGACAAGGTCTGGGGCATGCGCCAGGGCGCGCGTGACTATGTCGTCAAGCCCGTCAATCCTGACGAGCTGGTCCAGAAGATCCGGGCCTTCGGCTGAACTGCATTCATCAGGAGCCCCGATGGCCAACAAGGAAGCACTGAGGGAACTGCAGGGCCGGCTGGCCGAACGTCTGCAGGAAGTGCGCAGCATCGAGCACACCATCGGCTGGCTGGCGGTCGAGTGCGCGGGCCATGCCTTCCTGTTTCCGCTGGCCGAGGCGGGCGAGATCTTCCAGCCGGGCACGCTGCTGAACGTGCCGCACACCGAGGCGTGGTTCCTCGGTGTTGCCAATCTGCGTGGCGTGCTGACCGGAGTGGTGGATCTGGCCGGATTTCTCGGATTGCGCGAACGGATTCCGGCTGCTGTGCGGGAACAGGCACGGGTCGTGGCGTTCAATCCTGCGCTGGAGCTGAATGCCGCGCTGCTCATCGACAAGCTGGCCGGACTGCGCCACGCGGACCAGATGACCCCGGTGGCGCCCGACGATCAGCCGCAGCCAGCGTTTGCCGGCGGGCGCTGGCTCGACGCGTCCGGGCGGCTGTGGCAGGAACTGCGCTTGTCGATGTTGCCGCGTGACGCGCATTTCCTGCGCATCATCGGTGTGGAATGACAGCGTGAAAGACGAGGCGGGGATGGGGTTCATGGACAAGCTCAAGGGCAAGAACCGGCGGCAGGGCGAGCGGGATGCGCCCGTGCCTGACGACGAGTCCTACGCCGGCCCGTATACCCTGAGCGGCGACGAGCAGGACGACCTGCGCGACACCGTCCAGGACGCGTCGCTCAGCACCACGATCTCCGTGGCCGAAGGTTCCATCATCAGCGAGGCGGCGCCGTCGAGTCTGCAGATGCCGTTCCACGAGCGCCGTCCGTCCTCTGGAGCTACGCCTCGGCGCGCCTTGCTGGGTGCCCGTGTCCGGCTGCCCTTGATCGGCCGCTGGTCGTCCGACCGGCAGCAGCGCTTTCTGGGTGCGCTGCTGGCGCTGGGCGGGCTGGGGCTGGTGCTGGCTTCGGTGATGGCGGTGCGCACGGCCGGTGGCAGCTCGGTGCAGATTGGCGCGACGGGTCAGGCCTTGATGCAGTCACAGCGCCTGGCCAAGGCCGTGCTGCAGGCGCTGGCTGGCCAGCCGCAGGCGTTTGCCGAAGTGCGTGAATCGACGGCCGTGCTCGCGGCCAATGTGCGCGGTCTGCAGAGTGGACGGGCCGACAGCAGCTTGCAGGCGGTCTCGCTCACCACCCGCAGCCTGATCGATCCGCTGCTGGCCGTGGTGGACAGGACCGAGAAAAACGCTGGCACCGTGGTTGCCCAGGAACAACTGCTGACCCAGGTAGGCACTGCGCTCAAGGCGATCAACCGCCAATCGGGCGAATTGCTGGAGGCCACCGAAGCCATCGCCGCCGCCAAGGTCCAGCAGGACGCGCTGCCGACCGAGGTGTCCGCCGCCGGCCGGCTGGTGATGCTGACGCAGCGCATCGGCAAGTCCGCCAACGAGTCGCTGACTGTTGAAGGCGTGTCGCCCGAAGCCTTGTTCCTGCTCGGCAAGGATCTCAACACCTTCCGCGACGTGGCCCGCGGCCTGCTTGACGGCAACCCCGATCTGCGCCTGACCGCCAGCAAGGATCCGCAGGTCCGCGCCCGGCTGGACGCGCTGCTGAAGTCGCATGAGGCGCTGCGCAGCCATGCCGGTGCCATCCTTGGCAACCTGCAGGGCCTCGTCTCCGCCCGCGAGGCGCAGACGGCGATCATCGCGGACACCGAGGTGCTGCGGCAGGGGCTGACGCAGGTGCAGGCCAGTGTGTCCTCGGTCGGCGGCATTGGCTGGTTCAACGTCGGGCTGCTGGGGCTGTCGCTGCTGCTGGGTCTGCTGGGCGGACTGGGCTTGCTGCTGGTGTTCACGGCCGACCAGCGCCAGCGGGCGTCGGTGTCGGACGTGCAGCGCCTGGAGGCCGAGCGCCAGGAGCGCGAGGCCAAGCGTGTCAACGACGCCAACCAGGCGGCCATCCTGCGGCTGATGAACGAGCTGCAGGCGGTCGCCGAGGGGGACCTCACGCAACAGGCCACCGTCACCGAGGACATCACTGGCGCCATTGCCGACTCGGTCAACTACACGGTGGAAGAGCTGCGCTCGCTGGTGTCGCAGGTGCAGGGCACGGTGGCCCGGGTGACCGACACGACGCAGCAGGTCGAGGCCACTTCCACCGAGCTGCTCGCTGCCTCCGACGAACAGCTCCGCGAGATCCGCGAGACCGGCGAGGCGGTGCTGCAGATGGCCGGCCGCATCCAGCGGGTGTCTGGCCAGGCGCAGCAGTCGGCCGATGTGGCACGGCATTCGCTGTCGGCGGCGACCTCCGGGCTGACCGCGGTGCTCGACACCATCGGTGGCATGAACACCATTCGCGAGCAGATCCAGGAAACCTCCAAGCGCATCAAGCGCCTGGGCGAGTCGTCGCAGGAGATCGGCGAGATCACCGAACTCATCTCCGACATCACCGAGCAGACCAATGTGTTGGCGCTGAATGCCGCGATCCAGGCGGCGTCCGCGGGTGAGGCCGGGCGTGGCTTCTCGGTCGTGGCAGAGGAAGTGCAGCGCCTGGCCGAGCGCTCCGGGGATGCCACACGCCAAATTGCCGTGCTAGTCAAGACCATCCAGACCGACACCGCCGACGCAGTGGTGGCGATGGAACGCTCCACGCAGGGTGTGGTCGAGGGTGCCAAGCTCTCCGACAACGCCGGAACCGCGCTGACCGAGATCGACCGCGTCTCTCGCCATCTCGCCGAGCTGATCGAGGCGATCTCCGCGCAGTCGCGCCAGGAGGCCGAATCGGCCACGGTCGTGGCGCAGAATATCCAGCATATCTTCGCCGTCACCGAGCAGACCGGCGAAGGCACCCGCTCCACCGCGCAGCTCGTGCGCCAGTTGTCCCGCACGGCCGAGGAATTGCGGCAGTCGGTGGCGCGATTCAAGATCAGTTGATGCCGATGGACCCGCACCACACCGCCGTGAC